>DATNRD010000171.1:0-18983 GCA_036703665.1 Candidatus Obscuribacterales bacterium | reverse complement strand
GCTCGCTAGCCGCCATTCAGTGTGAGGGCAATACGGTGTTGACCTTCGATCCTGGGCCGTGCGCGACCCAGGACAAAGAAGCATCGCCTTCAGGCCTGGAATTGAGCTGGAAAGTCGTAAACGCTATTCGCACCGCATGTGGGGCTCCGGCTCTGCCTGCTTCCTTCCTGAAGCTGCCCTCCGTCGCATCGGGACAGCAGGCTCCCGCCGGCTGCTTCAGCGGTCATGCCTCCTGGTACGGGGGCAAATTCCACGGGCGCAAGACGTCAGCGGGCCAGCGTTACGATCAGGACAAGATGACGGCTGCCCACCGCAGCCTGCCGTTTGGTACCAAGCTTCTGGTGATGAACCGCAAGACGGGAGATTCCTGCGTCGTGGAGATCAACGACCGCGGACCGTTTGTCGGCGACCGCGTGATCGACCTCTCGCGCGCCGCAGCCAGACAGCTCAACATGATCTCCTCAGGCGTGGCGCTGGTCGACTGCCTGGTTCTGGGCAACCAGTAACCGCCGGGACAGGCCCTCTTGCGCCGGCATCGAAAGGCGCTGGAATCGGGCTTTATGCGCCTCTGTTAAAATGCCAGTATGCTATGGGAATCTTGTTGCATGGCGATGAGGTTCTCTTTGTTTCTTGGGGGTCCGGTCACTTGAACTGTGCCCGGCTTCGATGACGAGAATCCAGTGACAGCACCGGTCAGAGTCAGAATTGCGCCAAGCCCGACAGGCAATCTCCACCTGGGAACCGCCCGAACGGCGCTTTACAACTACCTATTCGCGCGGCATCACAAGGGCGCCTTCGTCTTGCGCCTGGAGGACACGGACGAAGAGCGCTCGGACGAAGCCTATACGCGCGACATCATCGAGGGGCTTAGATGGCTTGGTCTGACATGGGATGAGGGCCCGGATATAGGCGGTCCTTATGCCCCATATCGGCAGACCGAGAAAATCGACCATTACAACAACGTAGCCAACCAGCTCATCTCGAAGGGCCTGGCCTATTTGTGCTACTGCACACCAGAAGAGCTGAGCCAGATGAAAGAGGCCCAGCGGAGCGGCCGGGTTGCCTCCCGATACGACAACAGATGCCGCAACATAGCCCGTGAGAAGGTGGAGCAGTACGAGGCGGAAGGGCGCGTGCCGTCCGTGCGCTTCAAGATTGACGAACCGCGCGTCGTTGAATGGCACGACGGCATAAAAGGCGAAATCGCCATCGACACCTCCGATCTCGGCGGTGACATGGTAATCATCAAGTCCAACGGCGTGGCCATCTACAATTTCGCCGTGGTGGTCGACGATCTCGACATGAAGATTACCCATGTCATCCGCGGAGAAGACCACATTCACAACACGGCCAAGCAGATTCTGCTTTACGAGGCGCTCGGCAAGCCGGCTCCGCACTTCGCGCACGTGGCGCTCATATTCGACACGGAGCGTCACAAGCTCTCCAAGCGGGCACACGGACCTGCGGTTCATGTCGCTCAGTACCGCGCCGATGGCTACGTGCCCGAGGCGCTGGTGAACTATCTGGCGCAGATGAGCTGGTCGCCACCCGACGGTCGGGAGCTGTTCACCCTCGAGGAGGCAGCAGAGATATTCGAGCTCGGGCGGGTAAGCAAGAGCCCGGCAATTTTCGACCTGCAGAAGCTGAACTGGTTTAACGGCCACTACATCCGCTCCCTGCCATTACAGGTGGTGACCGATCGCGCATTGCCTTATCTGCCGGCGGACGAACTCGAGCAATACAGCCGCCCGGAGCTCGAGCAGATTGTGGCTTGCGTGCGTGAAGGGTTGACCACGCTGTCGGACATCCCCGATGCCACGAGCTTCTTCTTCAAGAAAACGGTGAGCGTCGAGCCGGAGGTGCGGGATTCTTTGCTGTCCAAGGAGGCATCGCGGAAAGTGCTGGCCTGTCTGCTGGAGAGAATCGGCCAGCTGCCCTGGGGAAATGCGGCGGGGTGCAAGGCGGCAGTGGACGCTATCGGCAAGGAGCTGGGGTTGAAAGGCAAGGACCTTTACTGGCCCGTGCGGGCTGCTCTGTCCGGCAGCGTCCAGGGCCCGGACCTGGGCTCAATCCTGTCGATCCTCGGGGAATCCAGGGTTCGGGATCGCCTGGAATCGGCGCTGCAACTATGCCGGCAATCGTAAGGGCCGGGCCTGCCTGCCCCCATCCGGCACCGCCCGGGCTTCTCCCCATCCTCCCTCCATAACTTATGTCGCCACTGCAAGTATTCAACACGTTGACCGGAAAAAAAGAACCGTTCGTGCCGCTGGCCGGCAAGACCGTGCGCATGTACGCTTGCGGCCCGACCGTGTACGACCTCAGCCACCTCGGGCACGCGCGCAAGGAGATCGTCTTCGATGTAATCCAGCGCTACCTGCGGTTTTCCGGCTATGAGGTACTCTCCGTCCGCAACATAACCGACATCGACGACAAAATAATCAACCGGGCTGCCGAACTAGGCTGGCGGCCCGAGCGGGTTGCCAGCGAGTTCACCTACCACTTCTGGCACGACATGCGTGCCCTTAATGTGGAGCAGCCGGATTTCGAGCCGAGGGCCACAGCCTACATCCAACCGATGCTCGCTTTTGTTCAGGGGCTGATTGACAGAGGCCATGCCTACCCATCAGGCGGTGATGTCTACTTCGAGGTCGGCACTTTCAAGGAATACGGAAAGCTCAAGAAGCAGAACCTGGAGGACCTGATGGTTGGAGCCAGGGAGCAGGTCCGCAGCCAGGAGGAGCTGGCCGAACTGAAGCGCAGCCCGCTGGATTTCGCGCTCTGGAAGGGTGCCGGGCCAAACGAACTCGGCTGGGAAAGCCCCTGGGGCAAGGGCCGGCCTGGCTGGCACCTGGAATGCTCAACCATGATCAAGCATGTGTTGGGTGAAACCATAGACATCCACGGGGGCGGCGAAGATCTCGTCTTTCCGCACCACGAAAACGAGATCGCTCAATCGGAAGCGCTGCACGGCAAGCCGCTGGCTCGGTACTGGCTGCACAACAGCTTCGTGCAGGTGGATCAGGAGAAGATGTCGAAATCGCTGGGGAACTTCCGCACGATTCAGGACATCTTGTCTTTCTACCCTCCCGATGCCATCCGGTTGTTCGTGCTCCAGACTCACTATCGCAGCCCTATTGAGTTCAGCGGGGAGAGCCTTGGCGCCACCAGGGCAGGCCTGCAACGCCTTATCCGTGCCGCCCGCTCCCTTTCGCCGGAAGAAGCCGCGGCGGTGCAACTGAGTTCTGCTGTGGGAGACTCCGAACTTACCCGGGAGATCATGCGCCAGCACGACGGCGAGTTCGCCGAGGCCATGGACGGCGACTTCAATACTGCTGCTGCCGTGGCCATTCTGTTCAACCTGGCCGACAGAATCTTTCTGGAAAGTGACGCCGGGCGGCGGCTGAGCTATATCTACGCCCTCGAGAAGTACGCCGGAGTCCTGGGCCTTACGCTCGAAGACACGAGCCGCCGCCTCGATGATGCGACCTCGGAAGGACTTGTGGATCTCGTTCTCACCCTGCGGCAGGAGGCGAGAACCAGGAAGGACTATGCCACGGCGGATTTGATCCGAGATCACCTGAGCAAGCTGGGCATAAAGGTCATGGACACAAGCGAAGGCGCTACCTGGGAACGGGTATGAATTTGATGCGTTGAGGACAGCGTGCAACCTGACAAGGCCACGGACGTTACGAGATCTGGATCGCCGGTCGAAAGACGAAAGCGGTTTGCCTTGGCCCTGCCTTGCACATTGAGCATCAGCGAAACTGCCGTGTTCCTCACCCTGGCCAGTATGTTTCTTGCCGCTTGCGCGGCTGCTCTGGCACTCAGGATGGGCCGCCTTTTCGTCCATTTCATCACCAGCATTCATCCTGACGAGCTGGTTGGTTTTCTATCATTTATCGCGGTTGTAGCTTTGGTCTACCTGTCCGCGGCAGTCTTCTTAATTGAAATGGTCGTCAAACGACTTCGACGGCAGCATGTTCTCCGCAAGGGATGGTCTGCATGGCTGCGAAGATCCGTGTTGGTGCTTGCGGCGACGGGCGTCGCCTGCATGGCCTACGGGTATTTCGTCGAGCCCTACTGGCCGGACGTGACGCGCACCACTGTGGCCACTCCCAGGCTGCCCGCTGGCTCCCGCCCGATCAGGATAGTCCACATCTCCGATCTCCACTGCGATCCAGTGCCGCGCCTGGAAGAGCGACTCCCGGATCTTGTCAAACGCCAGCACCCGGACCTGATACTGTTCACCGGAGACGCCATCAACTCGCCAGCGGGATTGCCCGTGTTCAGGCGCTGCCTGACCGAGCTGTCCGCGATCGCGCCTACCTATGCGGTCAGGGGCAACTGGGACGCATTCTACTGGAACGACCTCGATCTGTTCGGCAAGACCGGAGCACTCGAACTGAAGGGCGAGGCCATCTCACTCACGGTGAACGGAAACAGGCTGTGCGTGGCCGGAGCACCGGTCGGGCAACCGGGAGCCAAGGAGAAGGCACTATCGGCGGTGCCACCCGGCATGCTCTCCATCTTCCTGTACCACTACCCGAGCGCCATAGTTGAGGCAGCACAAGCCAAGATCGATTTGCTCTGTGCTGGGCATACCCACGGCGGTCAAGTTGCCCTGCCATTGTATGGAGCGCTCATTACGCTGTCCAAGCTGGGCAAGCAGTACGAGGCGGGACTCTATCGGCTGCAAGACACGTGGATCTATGTCACGCGAGGCATTGGCATGGAAGGCGGCCCCGCCCCGCGCGTCCGCTTCTGCGCCAGACCTGAGATAAGCGTCATCGACCTCGTCCCTGAGAGCGCACGCCCGCGTTGACACGCAGGCCAGGACATTGCTGCCGCGGCCAGATTCTGGTCGCTGCAGTCAACCTCATGTGAAGGAAGTGCACAGCACTCATTCTCCGCGCATTCTGTGGCGATTGCTCCTGCTATTCGCCGCGCCATACGATGTCACCCACGAGCCAACGTGCGCTTTCAAGCTATGGCTGTTGCGCAGGCCTTGCACCTGTGTGCAGCAGCGGGCACCGTCTCCAAACATTCGGGGCATTGTTTGGTCGGAACGGGCGTCTCTTTCGCTAATAGCTGCCTTGTAACCAGAAACACCACGAAGGCGATGATGGTGAAATCCAGGAAAGTGCCCAGGAAATGTCCATACTTGATGGCATTGACCGTCACCTTCCCGGCAGCATCAGTGGCCTGCGAGAGAACAATTTGGGCATCCCGCCAGTCACCGGCCGGCATGACTAACCCGATGACCGGCATCAACAGATCATCCACTATCCCCGATACTACTTTGCCTGTGGCAGCACCAATGATCACACCGATCGCCAGCGCAAGCGCATTGGTCTTCAGGAGAAACTCCTTGAACTCATTGAACATCTTTCATACCCCGTCCTCAGGAAGTTGCGGGGTTCATTTTACGATCTGGGAAGCGCGGGCGCCCACCAGTTGCCCCATGGAATCGTACGCGCGCTGGCCGAGGGCAACTGCCTCCAGGCGAACGCGCTGGACCGATTTCCAGACACGGTCCTGGCTGCCTGTAAGCGTGCAGTAACCGGCAACAAGCGTGCTCACAATTACGGCAACCAGGCTGAGACTGGCGAAAGTTCCATAAGCGCAGGCACGGCTGCCGGCCATCCCGGACAGCAGATAGGAGTCGTCATCGTGCTTCAGCTGATTCATGCCCTTGCTCCCGCATTTCATGCAGGTGCTGAAAAACCCCTTCATCATTAGCCCACAACGGGAACAGACCGAAGTGTACGATTGCTTTTTCGCTGCTGCTGTAACTCTCATGCTTGACACCCGTTCTTACGCCAATGGGTCGATTACGCTGTTGTTCCTTCCACTGATCGCGTCGACCCTTTTAGTCAGCACCTGTGGGAAAACCACGTAGTGACCATTACTGATCAGGCAATTCGAGGCAGCTCTTCGGCCACGAAGTACGCTGCGTCGGTTCTGCGCCTGCGATATGTGCTGCCTCCCCGCCTTCAACAAGGATTCCCGGGCTTCGAGAGTATTCAATTATTGTGCGATGCGTTTCCGGCGTCCAGAGCATGGTGGGCAGAGGCTCGGCTGGCAAATCTAACAGCGCCGCATCAAAAACTGAGCCGAGCAAACCCTCGACGTGACGTGACCCCTCCAGGTTCTTCCGCAAAGCATTGAGAGCCTGCTTGTATTGCCAGGGAATGATGGTCTTGCGTTTCCCTTCCGGGCGGGCGTCCATCCGCCGCTGATGAAGCGGCCTCCGCATGTCCATCGGCAGATCGCTTCCAAACATTCAGCGGTCCTCTGGCAGTTGCGGTCCCTCAATGAAGATCGAAGTGTCGCGCATGCCGATCCCCTGCCACGAAGTCTGAACGACTCCCAGCTTGTATAACTGCTTGTGTGGAGCCAGTGCAACACAGTCACGCAGTATCGGGTCGTGACCGACACTGGCGGCAATATGTTCTTGCAGAGCCTGCTGTGTCGCCGGGTCTGCTGAAATCAGGCACACCATGTCGACGGAGTTCTCGCCGACGGCTGAGTTGAGCCGCCTGATAATGTTGTCGAGTTTCCGCGAGGATTGATTGATGATGCCGACGCTGCGTGGCTTCCCCTTCCATATAAATAATACTTTGGCATCCAGCCCGCACGGCCCGTGAGCAGAAGGCTTGATAGTCGTCCATTGCAAGTCACTGATCCGGCCCTCGCGTTCGTCCATGTGGAAGATCATGCGCAGATTTGCAACTTCCAGAAGATGACGCTGAATCTCGAAGTGTCGTAGGTCGACGACACTGTCCCCGGCCCCTATAAGATCACGTGTCATTGGCGACAACGCATAAACTAAAGGTTTGGTGGGCGACTTCCACCATGACAACATGCCATCATGGTGCGTGGATACTACATAGTCCAGGTACTGGAGCTTGCGCAGCCGGTCGCGCACGAACGATGGCTTCTGGTCCGAGCAGAGGATGTAGGAGATGTGCTTCTCCAGGACAACCCCGTGCTCTTCAATCAGTCTGAAGATTGCGTAATCTCGTTGCGTCAATCGAACCGGCATTTAATCTCTTCCTCGACTCCGTTCGAAGCAATACTCACCGTCGCTCGTGGCGGAATGCTCGCCCTCAATTACCCGGCACGATACGGGGAAATTGTTTCCAAGTTATTTACTGCGGAAAAAGACTGCGCACGCGGCGGTAGCCCGGACTTGGACGCGACTGTTCCGCTTGATGATTCGTGCCAGAGCAAACTCTTCCGGGACGAATGGCCTCGCTGCGAAATTCCTGGCCAGTGATTGCTGTATCTTCGCATGACGAGTCCCACGTTCTACGCAACAAAAACGGTTGCGTTAACATCTTCGACCTGCCAGCTTTCGACTCGCTGGTCGATGTAACAATCTCTATCGTGGGGTTCTCCGCGGCTACCGACAAGGCTTCTGCTTGAAACGCAGCAAATTTAACCGCAAGATCTGGATAGCCGCAGCTCTTACCAGGTGGCAGAATTTCAGGCATGACACGTGACGAGAGAGCAATGTGGAAAGCAGTGTCGGAACGCGACCGGGCGTTCGACGGGCGGTTCGTGTATGCGGTGAGGACGACCGGCATCTATTGCCGCCCGTCCTGCCCTTCCCGCCGCCCCAGGAGGGACAATGTCGAGTTCTTCCTTTCGCCAGATGCCGCCCGCCAGGCCGGCTATCGCGCTTGCTCACGTTGCCAACCCAATGAATCGAGGAGCAAAGCACAGATGATCGTCGAACAGTTGCGGGCTTACATTGACGCACATCTGGACGAATCGTTAACGCTTAAGAAGATGGGCAAGGCAGTGGGCATGAGCCCGTTTCACTTGCAGCGTTTGTTCAAGGGCGAAACCGGCATGACACCACGTGAATATGTTGACGCGAGCCGTCTTTCGGCACTGAAGCAGGAATTGCGCGCCGGACGCCAGGTAACGGCGGCATTGTATGAGGCAGGCTACAGCTCATCGAGCCGCCTGTACGAACGAAGTGCAAACCTGCTCGGCATGACGCCTGGATCGTACAAAAAGCGTGGTGCCGGTGAGCTGATTCAGTTCGCTCTCATCCGCTCAGAGCTGGGACTCCTCATTCTGGGCGCCACTGAACGCGGTCTTGCCTTTCTTCAATTCGGCGAATCGGAGGAGGAGCTTAAACAAGCGCTGCAGTCCCAGTTTCACGCCGCTACGATCGTCGAGAATGCCGATGCGCTCGCGGTCTGGATTGATGCGGTCACCGGATACCTGAGCGGCAAAATGCGAAACATCGAGTTGCCGGTCGACATGCGCGGCACCGCGTTTCAGCAAGCCGTCTGGCGTTATCTCCGCTGCATTCCTGCCGGCCAGACGCGCACCTACAAGCAAGTAGCCGACGCGATCGGACACCCGAAAGCGGTGCGCGCAGTGGCCAGTGCCTGCGCCTCCAATCACGTCGCCATGGCCATACCGTGCCACCGCGTCATCCGCCAGGATGGCACTATGGGCGGCTACCGCTGGGGACTGGAGAGGAAAGAAGCACTGCTTGCAAAAGAGAAAGCAGAGAAATAGCGAGCTGAAAGCATTTCGAAAGAATCCGTCCGCTACGGTGAAAGCATAGTAGACGGCTCAGTGCGGCAGATGATTGTTATGCAGATTCTCACCATGAGGGGTATCCCGGGCGCGACTGATTGCGCCTCCTGGTACGCCGGCTCGCCAATATTCTCCGCGCCATTTGCGGCGATCATCATCCCTGTTCGCCGCATTGTAATGCCGCTATCAGGAAGGGCATGACGAAAGTCATGGTCGGCTCGTGACCTTGGCTGGATGATTACCGGGCACGCAAGGCATAAGATCCTTCGCACGCGGGGCTGGGGGCAACCGCCCACATAGGAGGCTGTTTTTGCTATGGACGCCGCAATCATTCTTTCTCCGGACCGAATTACCACACTGATGGGACTTGGCCAGCAGGCCAGCACTGTGGCCGCCTGGCTGGCCTCAATCTGTGGAGCCTGGCTGGCTTGCACCGGGCTCAGGAAGCGGAAGCTGCCGCAGGCCTTGATCGGCATCTTCATTGCTACCGGTATCCCGGTACTGGGGCTGGTGGGCTGGGTTCTGGAGTCGAGCGCCTTCGGCTGCGCCTACTTCTAGGGTGCCGACATGACCACAGCGATTGCTTCGCCTTCCCGCCTCACGCCAGGCACCATCAGCCAGTCCACGCCCGTCCGTCATACGAGCGGCCGCTGGATTCTCCATCCGGTGATCGATTTGACCTTCTGCTGTGGTGGGTTGCTTTTCCTGCTCATGGCCGTTCACTACCTGGTCGCGCCTGGAGCGTTTCAATCTGGGCCCAGCATTGTCGAGCCGTTTCCTCTCCTCGGACTGCTGGGCACGATACTGCTGGCCGACACTCACAATATGGCTACCCTGGTACAGCTCTATTGGAACCGGGAGCGCAGGAATCGGCTGTGGTTCGTCAGCTATGCAGGAGCTGCATGCTGCATAGGATTGGGCATCTCTGCCTTGCTCAGTCCGGCGGTGGCGGCCGCTGCCGCACGGCTGTACCTGGTCTTCATCGTCCAGCACGTCATTGCTCAGACGTATGGGTTGGTTCTTCTCTATTGCGAGAAGCGCGACTACCGATTCAGTTCGACTGAAAAATCGACTTTAAGGCTTTTCATGCAGTCACTGACCGTATATGCCATCCTGCGGCAGTTCGCAGATCCCGTCAAATTCAGAGCTTCTTTCTTCGGAAACCGTCTGCCGACCTGGGGCCCGATACCGCCGGAAGTGCTGCAGATTGCCCATGCCGCATTTATCGTCCTGCTGTTTGCATTTGCGATAGTGATCGCGAAAAAGGCCCTGCGCGAAAAGAGCTATTTGCCCTTACCTGCCTGCATGCTGGTGGCCGCTGTGTTGCTGGTCGCGTTCCTGGGCGGGCAGGCGTCCGGTGTGCTGTCGCTCTATATCCCGGCCTTCTTCCATGGTAGTCAGTATCTCGTAGTCTGCGCAGCTGCGCACCTCAGAGGCCATGGTATTTGCTTCCCAGAAACAGCAAACCTGGTCGGACTGCTGGCGAACTCGGCACTACGGGAGTACTGGATGAACCTCGTCATTCTGGCGATTGCCATCTTTGCACTGCTTCCGCAATGTATCGCTCTCCTGGGAATCACCTTCCCGGTAGCCTTCTTTGCGGTCTTTGTCACTGTAAATTTCCACCACTTTTTGGCAGACGCGTTTCTGTGGAAGCTGCGCGATCCAGCAGTCAGACGGCTCGTATTGACCTGAGTCATCAGGTCATCTGGCCCACGTAGTTCTCACGCTGTGGCCCGATCGACGGGTCCAACCGAGACTTTTACCTCGTACGGGTGGGAAACGCACGTATCAGGCCCCGGCCCTATAATGCCTTTTGCAGGTATGAGCACCGACCATACACATGCTGCGTCCTCACCGGCTCCGCTGCGCGGGGTGTCGTACGCGCTCGCCTCGGCGGTCTTGTTTGGTGTGACCACACCGCTGGCAAAGGTGCTTCTGGGCACCGTTGATCCGGTGCTGCTTGCGGGGCTGTTCTATCTGGGGTCCGGGCTGGGACTCGGGCTGTGGATCCTGGCAGGTCAGCGACACGGACGGGCGGGGGCCGAGGCTCCAGTTCGGCGGACGGAACTGCCATGGCTGGCAGGGGCGGTTTTGTTCGGGGGAGTGACCGGGCCGGTTCTGCTGATGCTGGGGTTATCGACGACGCCGGCGTCGAGCGCCTCATTGCTTCTCAACTTCGAGGGTGTCTTGACCGCAGCACTCGCCTGGTTCGCGTTTAAGGAGAACTATGATGCTCGCATCGTGATCGGGATGCTCTCGATTACCGCCGGCGGCATCGTACTTGCTTTGTCCGGCCCGACAGCCCTGGCCTTGTCACCGGGCGCCCTGGCGATTATCGGGGCGTGCCTTGCCTGGGCGCTGGACAACAACCTGACGCGCAAGATATCCGGCAGCGATCCTGCGCAGATCGCGTGCATCAAGGGACTCGTCGCCGGGGTGGTCAACACAGGCATCGGATTTCTTGTCACAAAGCACGGCTTAGCGTGGCCGCAGCTGGCTCTGGCGGCATTGGTCGGATTCCTCGGATACGGCGTCAGTCTTGCGCTCTTTGTGCTGGCCCTGAGACACATAGGCGCTGCCAGGACAAGCGCCTACTTCTCACTGGCGCCGTTCATCGGAGCCGCAGTTGCAATCGTCGCTCTGACCGAGCCGGTCACCGGGCAGTTCGTTGTCGCCGGAGCGCTCATGGGAACCGGGCTTTGGCTGCATCTTACCGAGAGACACGAGCACGAGCATGTGCACGAATCTGTCTATCACGAGCACGCCCACGTTCATGACGAACACCACCAACACGAGCACGCTCCCACCGATCCACCCGGCGAGCCGCACAGCCATCCCCACCACCATGCACCAATGCGGCACAAGCACCCGCACTACCCCGACATTCACCACCGTCACGGTCACTGACCCGCCCAACCACGGGCACAGCTTAGTGGCGGTGGTTGGTCCTTGAATTCGTTGCCTGCTTCCCAATAAGGACATAAAACCGAAGAACTTTGCTTCCCTCAAAGTAAGCAAGCAGTCTTACCGGTTTGCTTCAAAGCCGAATCACAGGAGAGCCTACTGTGGTACGGAGGCGCCTACCGCCGTGTCGTGGACTTGGCACCGTCCTCCTCTGCCGACCGCTGAGCCTTCGCGAGCCTTTGCGTTGCGGCGAGGCCGGCTGAAGGCTGAGGTTTGATATATGTGGCAGTCTCGCCGGCGGCAGGCAGGTATTGCCTCTTGCATAAGGCCGCAGTGCGCGCATCAATTGATGGTAAAAGCATCCAGGGTGCGCCTCTCAGGGCGAAACCCAGCGGGCTGCATATTCGTTGAAGCGTGCTCACACACGGATCAGCTGTTCCGGCTTCGACCGCACAAATTATGCGATGGCAAACACCGGATCTTCGAACAAGCTCGCGCTGCGTCATTCCCAGTGACTTCCTTCTCTCGGCAATCATTTTGCCGAGCAGCTCTCGCTCCAGCAGACCGCTATTCTCATCGCGGTTCAGTCCGAAGCCCGGGCTCAGACGACATATTTCGCAGGTGTCGAGCGCATGGTTAATGATCATCTCGTCCACGCGATCCCGACCGACCCATCGATTGATTCTCTCTTTTGTATCCAGATAGCTGAGAAAGTTCATGCTGCCTTCCCATGCAATTGCTTCATCGATGATGATAATCTTTTCGTGAATGCGCGGCCTCATGTTGACGTGAACACCAAGCGACTTCAGGAACGCGATGGCATCAACTCGCGCCTCCCGCTGCGCTTCCGAAATATCGGAAAAGTTGCGCGGCTCCTGAAGGAACGCGCAGACGCGTACGCCACGGCGCGCGCAATCCTTGAATGCCGCCTGGAAATGCTGCAGGCGCCTGACGGTTGCGAACGGGCTCTGCAGCAAAATGAGCGATTGGCAAGTGTTCAAATCGTGGAAGAAGGGCTGGTCAACGTTATGGTGAAAGAAGACCTGGTGTATCGGCATGGCGTTACCCTCCCACAGGAATAACGCCAATCGGTTGCCAAGGGTTCAATCGCAGCGACAGGAGACTTTGGTGCCTGCTAGGCTTGGCTCTCGACCGCAAGCCAAGCGTTCGGTGTCTTGCAGATGCACAGCTGCGCGCGGTGGTACCATCGCACCTGGCGCCAGGCGGCCTAAGCCCACGTGCGAGGACGGGGAACTACTGGTGACATCCGGACAGGTAAAAACCAATAACGGCGCTGCGATGCCGGCATTCATCTACGGTACGGCCTGGAAGAAGTCTGAGACGGCCAGGCTCACAGAGCTGGCTGTAGACGCGGGTTTCAGAGGAATTGATACCGCCAACCAGCTCAAGCATTACGATGAGGCCCTGGTTGGCGAAGCATTGAAGCATTTGGCACAGAAAGGAATCAAGCGGGAGTCGCTGTTCCTGCAGACTAAATTCACCTCACTTGATGGCCAGGATCACCGCGTGCCTTACGATCCGTCGGCGGACTTTACAACACAGGTAAAGCAGTCAATGGACAGTTCACTGGCACACCTTCATACCGACTACGTCGATTCATATCTTTTGCACGGGCCGTTCTCGTGGCCGAAGCTGACGCCGCCTGACCTGGAAGTGTGGTCGGCGATCGAGCAGCTTTATCGCGACGGAAAGACGCGCATCATTGGTGTGAGCAACTTCACTTCCGACCAGCTCGACGAGTTGTGCCGCGAAGCCGCCATTAAGCCAATGATTGTTCAGAACAGATGCTATGCGTCAGCAGGATGGGACCGCGCAGTGCGCGAGATATGCAAAGCCAACGGCATTATCTATCAGGGATTTTCTCTGCTGACCGCCAACACCAGGGAGCTTGCGAAACCGGCAGTGCACGAAATTGCCAGCCGTATCGGCGCCACAATCGCGCAAACGGTATTTTGCTTTGCTATACGAATTGGCATGGTGGCGCTGACGGGAACAACGAATGCCCAACATATGCGCGAAGATCTACAATCCCATACGTTCCCGCTGACGGACGCAGACATGCGTGTGATTGAGGCGATCGGGCTTTAACTATTATCAGCACAAGCTTATTTGACCTGGTGTTGTCCAGATCGCTATAGCCACTGGCCAACTCCTTGCAGCCCGTCTGAAATCCGCGAGCTGCTATGCTTGCCAAGCTCCCGCCTGGGCGTCTTCTTTGCCACCAGCCGCCTGAGGGAAATCGGAACCCGCCGCCCTGCTATGGACATGGTCTTGTTCGTGCCGGACTTGAACGGCGGCAGCACGGACAGGTCAGCCCGAGTACCCCATGCGCAGGTTCAACAACTCTGTGGCCAGCCACTCTGCGTCTTCGGTGGACGAGGTGGTGACGAGGTCGAGGATCTTCTGCTGCCTGTCGCGGGGAAGCTCGCTCATCATGAACTTGGCCAGGCGCAGCGTGCATTCGCGCTCGGCTGCGTCGAGCTGTCCGGACTGCTCTTGCCGCGCCCAGCGGCGCTACGCGCGCAGCAGCTGAGTGGCAATGGCCAGGTCATAGGCAGCCCGCAGGCAGGTAACGGACTTACACCGCGAAGCGGAACTCGATGACGTCCCCATCATGGACTACGTACTCTTTGCCCTCCAACCGGAGCACGCCCTTTTCCTTGGCGACGTGCTTGTTGCCGCACTCTTTGAGAGCGTCGAAGGCAACTACCTCGGCACGAATGAAGCCGCGAGCGATATCGGAGTGAATTTTGCGCGCCGCCTCCTGGGCTACCGTACCTCTGGTTATGGTCCAGGCCTTGCACTCATCCTCTCCCACAGTGAAAAAGGGAATGACGTCGAGAAGCTCGTAGGTGGCTCTCACCAGCCTGTCGCGGCCGGGCTCTCGAATTCCCAAGGCAGCCAGGAATTCTCCGCGCTCCGACTCGTCGAGCTGATTGATCTCCATCTCGGTCTTGGCGCAAAAGGCCACGAGCGGAGCACCCTTTCCCTCTGCAAACGGGGTCAACCGGCGCAATGTCTCAGTGTCTTCCTTCTCGATCTCGGCCTCGTCGACATTCGCCACCAAAAGCAGTGGCTTCTGGGAAAGGAACGTATAGCCCTTGATCAGTTTTGACTGATCCTCCGTGAGGCTGCACTGCCGCAGCGGGCGCTCGTTTGTCAGCTCCTCTTTGAACTGTCCCAGCAGCTCCTTTTCTGCCTCGGCCTGGGTACGCTCGGCCCCTTTCTTGCGCTGAATCTCTTGATCCAGCTTCTCCAGCCGCTTGTCCACGACTGCTAAATCCGCAAGTATGAGCTCGAGTTCCAGCAGCTCGGCATCGCGCAATGGGTCCACGCTCCCGCTGGCGTGCGGGACGGCCGGGTCCGTGAAGGCTCTTACCACGTGAACCAGGGCATCGATCTGGCGCAAGTGCGCCATCAGCTGGGGGCTGAAGCCATCTTTCTGGGCATGCCCCGGTACCATGCCGGCCACATCTACGACCTCCACCGTCGCCGGTGTCGTTTTCTTAGGCTTGTAAAGCTGGGACAACCAGTCCAACCGCCAATCGGGCACCGGTACTACCCCGATGTTCGGCTCCGCCTGAGCGCCACCGGAAAAGGCATGGACCTCCGCATGCCCGCCGGTCAGGGCGTTGAACACAGTGGTCTTGCCGGAGGCGGGCAGTCCAATTATTCCTACTTTCATATAAGCGCTCCGTCGCCTTCGTCCCTAGGCTCCTGCGCGCGTCAAGGTCGCTCTGCGGCGACCCGCTCCTCGCGGCTCTTGCCTCGCTCCAACCGGTGATTGTAAGACACTCGCTCCGTCCTTGTTCTGACCGCCCGGCGGCCGCGCGGCGCGATGCAGGCGGTTTGCCGGGCATCGTCGAGACCGCGCAACAGGCTACGCCCCGACCGATTTCCCTGCGGCCGCAGGCGAGTCGTCCGCGCCCCCTTCAGGAGCCGGACAGCAGCCGGCTCCCCTCAAAAATCGGAGAGGGTGGGATTCGAACCCACGTGGCTTGCGCCCATCCGCTTTCGAGGCGGCGCCGTTATGACCGCTTCGGTACCTCTCCTTGGTAGCAGGTAATTATATCAGCGCCGCCGCTGCCGCCAGAAACGCAGGCGACGAAAGCCTTCCGGGCATCAACGCGGTGGCGGGCAAGGCCCTATTGCCCCCGCGAGCCTTCCGGTCCTCGCGCAATTTGCAACTTATTTTCAACCTCAGCCTTGAGGGCGTCCATGACGATCGGCATGTCAACCCTGATCTGGCGACGGACGATGGGAGCCGGCAAAAAAAGACCGCCGTCGATATGCGCGCAATACGTGACGAGCGTTGCCTTGCCGCCTTCGAGTGGATCTAGACTCCAGTAGCCGTCCACGGCCCGGAAGTCACCGCGCAGCCTGTGCCATTCAATCCGCCGTGGCGCTGTTTCCTTGACTTCAAGGACGTACTCGAAGGTTCCTGGCAGACCCGTCGGGCGCACCCGGTGCTTGACAACCTTTGTGCAGCCCCGATCTTCCAGAATCTTGCAGTCCTTCAGATTGAGGAAAACTCTGCAAGCGTTATCGTAGTCGGTAAGCACATGCCAGATTTGCTCCGGCCGGCTCTGGATAACCATTTTCGTCACTTGAAAGTTTTTGTTGCCGATGCGGAAATCAGTGACATCGACGGGGGACTTGACATTCTGGATCTCTCCCTTGGCAACCGCCGGCAGTGCCAACGGCACCGGCGCCGCTGCACCGCCCAGCAACAACAGAGTTCCGGCCGCGAGAGCCGTCGCTGCTCTTCTTGCAGTTGTCAACAAGTTGTTTCCTTTCCCCGTTCTAGCCAACGTCACGCTGATCGGCATCAACTAAAATACTGAGACCTGACTAATTGTCAACCCTTACCGGCCGGACATTCCGGCGCCCCGCGCTGGCAGGTGTAGACGGCGGCGGACCACTGAGGTTCCCGAACGCGCTTGAGAAGCCATTATCCTACTGGCTACCCGGGGGAATATCTCTAAATTCCTCTCATTGTGAACCAAAATTCTTGGCTTCCCAGGGTTGTCGGGGTAAGTTTGGGGTCTGTTTCGTCACGCGATTGCTTCAAACAGTACCCGCATGTCCAGCCAGTCATCGACAATCAGCAAGCTTATGCCTCTTTCGGAGGCGATCTCCCGGTTCGTCAACGATGGCGACACCATCTGTGCCGCAGGCTTCACGCACCTCATACCGTTCGCGGCAGGACACGAGATGATCCGCCAGCGCAAGCGCGGACTGACGCTTGTGAGAGCTACGCCCGATCTCATTTACGATCAGATGATCGCCGCGGGCTGCGCGGCAAAAGTCGTCTTCAGTTGGGCGGGGAATCCCGGGGTGGGATCGATTCGCGCTTTCAGGCGAGCCGTCGAGCGCCAGGAAATCGAAATCGAGGAGTACACGCATTTCGGCATGGTAATGGCGCTCACGGCCGGAGCCTCGGGGCTTCCCTTCATGCCGCTGGTTTCCAACATCGGCAGCGATCTGCCGGCCGCCAATCCGAGAATCAAGGAAATCCGCTGTCCATATACCGGCAGACTCGTCAGCACGGTTCCGGCCATAAACCCCGACGTCGCCATAATTCATGCCCAGCGGGCCAACCTTAGTGGGGACGTGCAAGTCTGGGGAATCACCGGGGAGCAGAAGGAAGCAGCCTTTGCCAGCAAGCGCGTGGTCGTCACCGTCGAAGAGCTGGTCGATGAGAGCATCACCAGGCAATCGCCCCAGCTCACCGTCATTCCAGGCTTCAAGGTGACCAGCCTTTCGGTGGTGCCGTTCGGAGCGCATCCATCGTACGCGCACGGATACTACGAGCGCGACAACGAGTTTTATGTGCAATGGGATCGCATCTCGTCCCAGGAAGATTCGCTCGAGGCTTACCTGCAAGAGTGGGTGTACGGCGTCCGCGACCGCGAGGAGTACTTCGCCAGGTTGCCGGCTGAAGTCAAGCAACGCCTGAACGCGACACGACAAGCGGAGCCGGTAGCCGGTTGATGCCGGCTCGTGCGACCCCGACAAGTCATGTGTCGAACTTGAGGCGAATGTCTGCATAGGCGAGCCACTGGCAGCATCAAGCGGGATCTGCTACCTTGCCGACATGTGGCGGACCTGAGACCGCACGGAGCCGGACTTGTCGCCCCGGCCGTGATGAGCATGAGCCAAACTCCACGAACAGCTCTGATTGTCTACAACCCCTCTGCCAGAACTTCGGCAGACCCGGATATGTGGCTGGGAAGCGTGATCCACAGGCTGTGCGACGACTCCGACTATGTCGTTACCGTGCGCGCGACGCGCCCGGGGATGGGGAGCAGAGAGCTGGTGGCGCCAGGCAACTACGACCTGGTCGTGGCCGCAGGCGGAGATGGAACGGTACGCGCCGTGGTCCAGGCGTTGCTGGACTGCGCACTGGATGTTCCACTGGGGATCATCCCGGTGGGCACCGGCAATCAGCTGGCCCGCAACCTTGGGTTCTATGAAGAAAATCTGCTCAGTGACCCCATCGAGGACGCCGTCAAGGTACTGCTCGAGGGGGTTCCCAGACGAATCGACGTGGGGCGCATGAACGGTCACGCTTTCGTCGTCGCTGCCGGGGCCGGCCCCATGTCAGACGCCGTGATCATGCCGGGACGACAAGAAAAGACTCAGTGGAAGATGCTTGCCTACGCCGCCAGTCTCATCCAGACGATCGGCATGCCACCAGTGGTGTTTCGTGTCACCACCGGTGGTGCCGAGTTCGAGGTGACGGCGTCTGGGTTGTTCGTCACCAATGTCGGTTACCTTGGCGGGACGCTCTCCGAGACAGCGGAGCTGGACGACGGTGCGCTCGACCTTTGCATACTCAATCCCCAGAGTTTCGCAGATTATCTGGAACTCGGCTTCAGGTTCGCAGGCGGCCTTTATGGAGGCCAGGCTCCTTACTATATAAGGAAGGTCAAAGACCTTATGGTTGAGGTCGTGCCTCGCCCGACCGACTCGATCTTGCGTCGCATGGGAAGGCGAGTCTGGAGCTGGATGAGCGGGCGGTCACCAGCTCGCCGTCACCCGCAGGAAGTCATCGCCATGGTAGACGGGGACGCCTGCGGGACGACGCCCATGCGCATCGATGTGATACCTCGGGCGGTGGGTATTCTTGTGCCCCGCTCGAGCGAAGATCACATCCGGGATCACGAGCCGTAAGCAGGTGGTATGATCGTTCGCCCGCCAGCGATCGCAAGGAGGCAGGCAATGGTCAAGACAGCGGAAAAACGGGTTTACAAGACCAAAAACGATCTTCCTGAAGCCACCAGAATCAAGGTCATCGATATTCTCAACAACCGCCTGGCCGACGCGTTCGATCTCTATTCGCAAGCCAAGCAGGCGCACTGGAACGTCAAGGGCCCTAATTTCATCGCCCTGCACGAACTTTTCGACGAGGTCGCCTCGTCCGCTGCCGAGTGGGTGGATCTCATAGCCGAGCGTGCCGTGCAGTTGGGCGGCGTGGCGGAAGGAACGGC
>DATNRD010000170.1:0-3141 GCA_036703665.1 Candidatus Obscuribacterales bacterium | reverse complement strand
GGTTGAGGAGGATATTTTTGACATGGTAGCACTTGCCCAGGGCACTAAGGCGCCCGCGTTCACCCTCAAAGGAGTCGATGGCCAGACGTACAGCCTGGAGTCGGCTCTCCAGCGGCAGCCGGTGGTGCTCCTCGCTTTCTTCAAGGTCAGCTGCCCGGTGTGCCAGTTTGCCTTTCCTTATCTCGAGCGGCTGCATCGCAGTTACCGGACCATCCCCATCTGGGGCATCTCCCAGGACGACGCGGACGCGACAATCGCCTTCGCCCGCATGTACGGCTCTACTTTTCCGATGTTGCTCGATGAGCTGCTCGACACCACTGTAAAGTACGACCTGACCAACGTGCCTTCGCTTTTCCTGGTGTCCTCCGACCAGTTGATAAAGGCGACCAGCGTGGGGTTCGTCAAGGCGGAGCTAGAGAGTCTCAACAGCGAGCTGGCCATGCACGCGCAACAGACGATCGTTCCATTATTCACGGCGGCCGACGAGGTCCCAGAACTCAAACCTGGTTGAACGTCAAAGCGACCGGCTTAGGTTGAGCCGGCTTTACCAAGCGACGAGGACGATTACGTGAACTGGCGCTCGATTGGCACACTCAGCAGGGTCTTGCGGTTGATTGCGCTTTCCGTGCTCTTTGCCGGTTCCGCCGCCATTGTGTTTGCCGCCATCACCCTGGTAAAAGCGGCGCAGGCTCAGGGCGTTCCGGTAGCCGAGGCCGCCAACGCCAACGCGCCGCTGTTCATCCAGTTCAGCAAGGTGGCGCTTGCTGCCGGCATGGTTCTTCTGCTGGCGGAATGCCTGGATTTCGCGGGCAGCAGGCGGCCGAGCAAACTGACGGTAGCGCGCTATGTGTCGAGCCTGCTTTGCGTCGCCACTACAATGATCTTCGCCTTCGGCATCGTACCGCCGCTCGAGCAACTTCGCCCGCGAGTGAAGACCGACCCGGCTGCCCATGCGGAGTTTCACAAGCTGCATGAGGTTTCCCGAATGATCTTCGGGAGCACTATTTTGCTGGCGCTGGTATCGCTGGTGATACCAGCATTCGGGCCGGACGCCGGCTGCGGCCGTGAGCAGGGGGCCGGATAGCCCCAAGCACGGAGCCGGGGCGCGCCCAACGAGGTCCTTATATGACGATGTCGGTCAAGCGAAGCTATCTCGATCCGATCCATCAAGACATCATCCTGGACCGGAGCAGGCCAGAGCAACGCCTGATCATGGACCTGATTGACACCCCGGAATTCCAGAGGCTGCGCCGCATACACCAGCTGGGCGTCTCCTATTTCACCTTCCAGGGCGCCGAGGGATCGCGCTTTACCCATTCGGTGGGCGTGATGCACATCACCGCGCGCCTGGTGGCGCTTCTGTCAGAGAAGTGTTCGTCGGTTGCCGAGCTTGCCCCACTCATCCTGTCAGCAGCTCTTTTGCACGACATCGGGCACGGACCTTACAGTCACGTAACCGAGAAGATCCTCGGTTACGACCATGAAGACTGGTCATGCCGGATCGTAGCCGGGCCCACGGTTGTCAACGAGATTTTGAGCTCCTTTAACGACTATGGCGGCTCGCTGCCCGGTGACATCGGCTGCATACTCAAGAAGACCTATTCCCCGCACTGGGTGTCGCACATAGTCTCCAGCCAGCTCGATTGCGATCGCTTCGACTATCTCTTGAGAGACAGCTACATGACCGGCACGGCCTATGGCTTGTTCGCCCTGCAGCGCATTCTCTACTCGCTCGAGGTCGACGAAGCCGGAGACCGCCTGGTTGTCTCCGGAGACAAAGGCAAGACCGCAGTAGAGGATTACCTGTTTGCGCGCTACTCCATGTACCAGCAGGTCTACTACCATAAAAAGAGCCTGGCTGCGCGGGCCCTGCTCAAGAAACTGATCGAGCGAGCCAGGCAGGTAGGCGACGATATCTGCTTTATCGACGAGCCGACGCGCAAGCTTTTGGGCGGCGACGAACTGACGGTCAGCGAGTACCTGGAGCTCGATGACGTACAGATGACCTACCACATAAAGTGCTGGCAGAAAGACAAAGACCCGATTCTGTCGGACCTGGCCTCGCGCTTCATTAACCGGCGGTTGCCGAAGGCCCTGCGCGTACCGGCTGATCGCCTGCCGGCCCTGGCCGAGATCGAGGATAAGGCCAGGCAAATCGCAGCCGACGTGGGACTCGATCCCGAGTACTACGTGGCACGGGAAACGACCGGGATTCGCCCCTACGATTATTACCGGCCCGATGCCCAGCACCCGCAGACCAATATCATGGTGCGCACAGAAAGCGGCGAAATAAAGGAGTTGTCGACCATTTCGCTGACCGTGGAAGCGCTCGTGAAAGGTGACTTTCAGTCGCACTGGATCATCTGCCCGCAGGAAGTGGCGGAGAAGATGATGGCGATTTTGCCGGCGACTGCCTCACCGGCTCATTGAACCGTGAGCCGGAGCCCTGCCACGCCCATTGCTTGATAATCCCCGGGACCGCATCGATGTGTCCAATTGCGACCATCGGCCGAGTTATAACCACCACTTTAAAGCAGAAACACCCATCGGTCCGTCCATCAGTGGTGGCGGGGTGGAACAGCTTGTGACAACTGCAGATCCAGGAGCTTCAATAAAGCCGCGGTTGGTGAGCCGCGCGATGACCCCTATTGGGTCTTCGGGCCAATGAGTGGGTAAACGGAGCATCTTGACTGCCGTCAAAGTGCCATAGGTTGCCAAGCCTGTAGACCTTTCCCCGACTCCAGAAATTCCTAGAAAGGCCGGCACGCCGGCGCGGGGAAACAGGCGTGAGTTATCGGATACATATCGTTTTGAAGGATTTGCACCAGAAGCAACAGAGCCTTTTGGGAACAATGTGACCGAGACGAACAGTAATCGACTTATCAGCTTTGGCCGAAGACCCATCGTCGCCGGCCGCTCGGCAAGTTCAGTAAACCCATCTCTACTCTGCTTCCGTTCATTGAGGCTGGGTATCTCTTAACTTATCCGCGCCTCAGGCAATTCTTGACAGGGCACGCACGAGCCACCCCGGCGGTCTTATAGGCAGCAGCTAAAACGATATCGGTCTAGCTGCTTCAGCACGAAGACGCACAGCCCGACGAGCGCGTGAGATTGCAGCAGTTCAAACGATATCGGTTTAGC
>DATNRD010000169.1:0-2443 GCA_036703665.1 Candidatus Obscuribacterales bacterium | reverse complement strand
ATCGATGTTGTTGTGCTGGAGAAGCACGGGGATTTCCTGCGAGACTTCCGCGGCGATACGGTGCATCCCTCTACGCTCGAGCTGATGCACGAACTGGGGCTGCTCGACAAGCTGCTGGAGTTGCCGCACGAGAGGGCAATTAGACCCGGGGCGGCTGTAGGCAACGACTACTTCACGGTCGCTGATTTCTCCTACCTGCCGACGAAATGCAAGTTCATCGCATTCATGCCCCAATGGGATTTTTTGAATTTCTTGTCCGACCAGGCCGGACGGTATTCCTGCTTTTCCTTGAGGATGAACACCGAGGCCACAGGGATCATCGAAGAAGCGGGGCGGGTAGTGGGCGTTAGGGCCAGGACTGAGACGGGCTGGCTCAATGTAAAGGCGCAACTGGTCATAGCGGCCGACGGCAGGGGTTCGATAATTCGCCAGTCCGCCGGACTCGAGGTGGAAGACGTGGGCGCGCCCATGGATGTTCTGTGGATGCGCATTTCCAGGCACGATTCCGATCCCGCGGAAACCATGGGACGCGTCACGTCCGGTGCCATGTTCATCATGTTGAACCGCAAGGAGTACTGGCAGTGCGGATTCATAATTCCCAAGGGCAAGCTGGACGAATATCGTCAGGAAGGCATCGAAAAGTTTCGTGAGCGTGTGGCGGCAATTGCCCCGTTTATCGCAGACCGGGTAGGCGAGCTCAAGAGCTGGGATGATATCAGGCTCTTGACGGTCAAAGTCGACCGCCTCAAAAAGTGGTATCGCGATGGTCTTTTGTGCATAGGCGATTCAGCGCACGCCATGTCGCCGGTCGGAGGAGTCGGCATCAATCTTGCGATTCAGGACGCGGTTGCAACGGCAAACATACTCTACAAGCCGTTGTTGCAGGGAACGTGCACGCAGGACGACCTGAGCAAGGTCCAGCAGCGCCGGACCTACCCTACTCGCATGACGCAGCGCTTGCAGGTGGCGATCCAGAACAAGGTGATAAATCCGACATTGCAGAGCTCAAAACCGGTATCGGCGCCATGGATCATGCATTGCCTCAACGTCATTCCCTGGCTGCGAGCCATCCCCGCTACCGTGATCGGGCAGGGCTTCCGTCCCGAACACATTCAAACACCGGACGCATCGCGAGCATCCAAGAAGTGATTGCCAATGGCGAGGTGGCTTGCCTCGGCACGATGGCGCTCGGACTACGCCTCCGCTGCCGCGGAACACGGGCTTCCAGCCGGCCGGTGCCGGCGCTCCCCGGGAAGGAAGGGGAGCCCAGGCGCCTTCCCGGTCGAATAGACATCGGAAATTTGAGGAATAATAGGGGTAGCTGTTGCTCCGGGGTTCAATCGGCGTCGTGGGGACGAGGGTGGTGATATGGGCAAGGCGTTCGCGTTGGTGACGGCAGCCATAATGATTCTGGCGCTTCAGATCGCCTCGGCAAGCGTCGGCGCCGCGCCCGCCCAGGGCAAGCCCAGTGGAACGCAGGTCCAGACGGCTCCTGAGGGAAAGGCATCTGTGGCCGAGATAGTGGTCGGTCCCTTCGATCTGCACCGCAAGTACCGCTCGATGGAAGGGCCTTATGTGATTCAGAAGCTGCGTGTCGGCGATCTGGTCGCATCGAAGCGGTTGGAAATCCCGGAGTCGATGGTGACCTTCGTGGAAGGGAATCCCGATAAGGCGCCGGCCATGGGTGGACCGGTCATGAGCGTTCCAACCGAGAGTTCCACGAAAGGTAGGCCGGCAGGCCTGGTCGATACCACGGGGCGAAAGCGGGAGCTTCTCTGGTTTAAGGGGATGAAAATCCAGGTTCTCGATGAGAACGACAAGCCGCTGCCGACGGCGGAGTTCATCTGCCACCTCAATCTTGATGTGGATCGAGACTTCCGGATCAAAGCCTTTCCGCAAGCAGAACCCAGCGGCAATGCACGCCTTATGACCTTGACGCAGGGTCAGACCGAATTTTATTTCCCTAAAGGATTTGCGATTCCGGTAGCCAGCGACGAAGTGTGGACCTTCACCTTTCAGGCGGCTAACCGGACAAGCAACCGGCACCGCCGTGTCAAACACCTTTGCACCATATCCTTCATCAAGGATTCCAATCTCAGCCAGCCGGTGAAGGCGCTGCACTGGTACAACCCGTATATCGTCGTAGCAGTGGACAAGAACTCACCGGAGGCCAGGGAGGCTGAGCGGCGCGGCCATCCCGATTGCCTCGGGGTCTCGGATGGGCAAACCGCGCCCAACACCGTACGTGGTGCCAACTTCGACGATTCGCTCGGGCGTAAGCTGAGCGGACACTGGGTCGTGCCGCCGGGAACGACGACATGGAATACTCCCATAACCGATGAGCGAGATCGCGGGTTCGCCGACAGGGACAGGCGGGTACACGCCGTCTGGAGCCATGTTCACCCGCTTTGCACGACATCCTCTCTGGTCATGTGCAACGGGC
>DATNRD010000168.1:0-3438 GCA_036703665.1 Candidatus Obscuribacterales bacterium | reverse complement strand
CTGGCTCTTTTCTGCATTGCCGTGCCCAACAGCGCTGCTTGAGCCTGAGACGGAGAACCAAGAACTAAGTTCCAGCGACCGAGCGGACTCAACCGTAAACTCTTCCCCCGGAATGAAACATGCGATTGACACGCTGTACGGTGGACAGCGGAAAAACCTAAGTCGCGTAAGGCAAGCGCGGATTGAGCGGAAAATTGCCGGCAGCGGCATGAAAGTGGCCACCGCAAAAACTGCCGAAGGATGGGGCTTTCCAGCATTGCGCGGGTCTCCTTTCTCTTGCCTTCGGCGCGCGGCGGCGACTCTTCCGCGTCACTGCCAGTTCGCGGTGGTGCCCGCCGATTGCCTGCCCGGCAATCAAGCTTATCACTTCGCCCCCAACGTCAAGGTCGCAGGCTTCCCTGACGCCAGGGCCCGGGCCGCGCGGTTCGCCGGCAGTGCCGCAGGCACGGCCAGGCAGCCGACGCTAAGCAGGCAGCCTATCGGTCTCCCGCAAACTAGAAGATGGAACGAGCGGGTTCTTACACATCGCTGTCGATGCCGGCATGGGAAAGAGCGCGGTCCCAACGTCAGGGTAGGCGCGCTGGCCCGCCAAGCGGGTTAGCCTTGAGGATGGGAGTTGGAGGTCGAACATTCGCCTCGCATGGGACAAGTCACGGGTTCCGGTTATAGGGTGGTCTATCCTGGAAGCAGACCTGCGGCGGAGGCCCAGCCATGAATTCATTACCGGACAGTCGGAATGTTAGGGTGTCCACCTTGCTCAGAGCAGGCTGTCTTGTCTACTTGATGTTGGCACTGGCACTCTGGGCAAAACCAGCAGATGCGAAGTGCAATGATACCTTGCAATGGTTGGAAATGCGGAAGGTAAAGACGCCTACGGTGCGCTATTTTGAGGCGATGCGTGCAGGCAAGTACCGGGTGGCGCTACGCGAGATTTCATTAGCAATAGAGCTACGTTCGTCCAGCGTTACAAGGGCTGTGCCTGTTGCTGGCTTTTGGCTTGAATGGCTTTGGCCCGTTGCTCAAGTCGGTCGGCTTCTTCATTTCGATTAAACTGGCGCAGAAATGCGGCGTAGTTGGCACAGGTTGCTGCGATTTGCGGATGCTTCGGGCCAAGCACACTCTGCCCGATGTCCAAGGCGTGCTCGTAACATAGCTCCGCCTGCAGGTAGCTGCCCCGGTTTTGAAGGAATTGTGCAAATCTATTCAGTGGCTCAAGGTTGACGACGCTGGGCGCAGCCACCGTCATGGACCAGTCGCAAGTTCGCTCCTCATAAAACTTTCGAGCGGCTTTTGCAATTTGCTTATACGCTTTTTGTGCGGGATTCAAGTTAGCCGCCCGCTCATAATATTCGACCGGCAACCACGACTCGTGCATGGCTTCACACACTGTTCCGAGCGCATACCAAAGATGGGCGGCCTGAGGTTTGACACTCAATGCTTGTTTGTATTTCATTGCCGCATCTTGCAGCCGCCCGTGCTGTTGCAGGGACACGCCCCGATTAAAAAGCTCCAAAGCCTTGAGAGATCCCTTGGGCTCCGTGTTTTCTGGATTCAGGGCAACCGCCTTTACGTACGCTTCCTGTGCACCCTTATAGTCGAGCTGCATTTCAAGGCAGGTGCCTAAGCCGTACCAGATCGCGTCTGAGTTCGGAGCCAGCTTCAGAGCCTTATTGTACGCACAGAGCGCTTCTCGCAGACGGCCTTGCATTTGGAGCCTCACAGCTCTGTCATATGCTGAGTCTTCGGCACAAGCTGCGCGTCCGAGTATGCCGACGAGTGCCAGAAATATAACGGGAAAATAATGGGAGCGAGTGCTGATCATAACGCAGATCAAACCACGAGTTGATGTTACGTTGCAACCCGGCATTGGTACCCGTTCCCGGCTGGTCTTGTGAGAGGCGCCCTGTGCTGCCCGACATGCGGAAATTCCGAAGAAGCGAAGTTCGCCGGCGGAGCTGTCCAGCCCCAGCGGGCTAACTTTGACGATGGGGGTTCGAGCGAGGCTTTTTGCCTGGCATGGGGCAAGCCGCGCGGTTGTGCATAAGATCGTGGTGCCTTCCCTCTAAGGCTAAAATGGGAAGGTCCGGTTCACCAGTGGGGCTTTCCCATGCGTCGTTATCTCACTGCTGCGATGGTTGCGGGACTTATCGGCTTCGTGCTCGTGTTGGCAATCGCTTACTTTGGGGCCTTGTACTGGGTAGTCGACGATGCTCCAGTCAGCATCCGCGCCATGACCGAATATCGACAGAAGAGTTTGAGCCTAATTGATTCTGCAGCGTGGCTCGTGTTTCAACGGACGCTGATAGACTACGGCATGGATTGGGTACTGGCGGCAATGGCCATCGGCGTCTTTCTTGCCTTGGTGGGTGTGCGCCGCAAGACGTCGGCGCGAAGTCGGACGACTGACCGATAGTTTTCCTGATGCCCGAGGGGATAAAAGGAATGAACAGCCGTCTGAGGCTGCCAGTTGTGGCTGATACCGTCCGTATGGGCGGAGCCATCAAGGTCAGAAAGGTCCCTTCACCGTTTCAACCACACTCGCCCAAAGACAATTATCAAGGAGAATGGGGTCTGGAGAGAGAGTCCGGGACTACGCAGCTTGCTGCCCCAGTATAGTTGATCTGTGGATCGGATTTCCCTACGATTCAGTGGTAGTAGCAGTGGATAACCAGGAGCGCGTTGGCGAAATCGGGACTTTTCGGCAATGTTGAGGTGGCGGATGGAGCCGGGCTGGCAAGTATCAGTGTTGTCAGACATAGTTCTCAATTAAGGTGCGTCACCGAAGACCTTTGGTTGATTCATCTCTCTCTGAACGGCGCTGGCAGGCCTACCGGGCCGTCTGTCTGAATTGGAATGACCCAGTGCGCGTTGCCGCGAATCCCGTCTTCGGAGGAAAAATAGGACGACGGCCATCGATAGGATTGCCCAAGTTATTCCATGTTGTACTAGATCGCCAAGATTAGCCAGCCAAACGGACAGGGCCAGCAGCGTGTCAAACCGCAGCCCTGCCCCCGGCGGTAACGCAGAGTCAATCGTGAAAGCTCGCGAGACAACACCGACCAGCGCGTTCCGGGTGCCTGAAAAGAAGAGCAGCGCTATGATGCCCAGAAACGCCCCATGTATCGTAGCACTCACGTAGCGAGGTGGCGTGAGCGACTTTCGTAGCGTTCGGAGCGATTCCGTTACCAGTAACGCGATGATTCCTACCGGCAAGCCGATCATGCCAAAGGAAAATGGGGTCTTCGGGCCATCGTGTGGGTAAGATCGCCGGACCTGCCATCACGACCGGTGGCTCAGTTAGACCAGACGGCAAGCCCCCTTCCCCTATGACCAGGGAATGAGTCATAGATGACCCCAAGGCACGACCGTCTGGGTTGCATGGCCAAAGATGCAGCCGTTCGGCCTCTGCGGCATTATCTGCTCGGTTTACGTCCCTGC
>DATNRD010000167.1:0-3330 GCA_036703665.1 Candidatus Obscuribacterales bacterium | reverse complement strand
GAAGCTCGCCAAAGTGCAGTCCGGCCAGGTCGTGGCCCAGCTTCTCGGGCTTCCCGGCGAGATAACCGGGGTCGCCGACGGCAGCGTGTCGCTGGACAGCCAGGGGCTCGATTACCAGGCTCTCGTGCGCAACCTCGACGGGCACGGACAGGTGGTCGTGACAGCCGGCAAGGTGACCAGATTCGGCCAGTTGCAGGAGAAGCTGACACAGGCGAACCTGCTGCAGCAGGGCTTGTTCGGGTTCAATCTCAACAACCTGCTGCAGAGCGTTGTGCCGGTACGTACCGGGCACTTCAAGGAACTGAGCGGGAAGTTCTCCATCGCCGACGGGCTGCTGTCGCTCAGCGAGCTCCGCTTCAACGGCGAGGACATGCGTCTGCGCGCGGCCGGCACCGTCAACCTGCCGCTCAATACCATTGCCGTCGAGGTGGCCGGCAACCTGCCGCGCGTATCCTCGAGCCTGATTGGCGGACCGATCGGGCACGTCTCCCGCGAGATCACCCTGCAGAAGCTGCTGCACGCGCTGACCATGCGCAAGCTGGAGAACCTGCCGTCGCTCCCCGTGCTCGGGGACATCGCCAGCGATCGCCCGCGCGCCTTCACATTCAGGGTGGCCACCACCATGGACGACCCGCGCGCCATCGCGCACTCCATTGAGAAGACCTTCCGCTGGCTTCCCAATCAGGCAAACGCCAGTGCTCACCCGGTACCGGGTTTGCATTAATATATTGCTCATGAACCGCAGACGGGAGCGACAAGCTGGTGGCAACCAGGGCAAGCCCGCTGCGGCGCCAGGTAAGAACCCGGCACCGCAGATGACACCAGAGCGCTCCGGCGTCGCGCATTATCGGTCGCTGGAGGCTTACCTGAACTATCTCTACGCCGAGCGCGGGCTGTCGCTCAATACCTTGAAGGCCTATCGCTCCGACATAACGGCCTTTATCTCCTGGTTGCCCGCCGACGCCGAGCTCACGCAACAAACGCTCTCCAGATACATACAGCGCGTGCGTTCAGGCGGGCGCAAGAGCTCCAGCGTTGCTCGCGCGCTTGCCAGTCTGCGCGGGTGGTTTGCCTGGCAGCGCTCGCTCAATCGCCTCGCCAACGACCCTTGCGACGGTCTAGAGAATCCGCAAAGGGAGCGGCGACTGCCACGCGTCCTCAGCGAACAAGAGGTTGCCTCCATGATACGGGCGGCCTCCAGCGCCAGGGACAGAGCAATCATGGAGCTCCTCTACGGCTGCGGCTTGAGAGTCTCCGAGCTGACCGGGCTCAATGTGGAAGACGTCTATCTTGGTCAGTCGTACCTCAAGTGCCTGGGCAAAGGCTCGAAGGAGCGTATCGTGCCGATGGGCAGCCATGCGGTGGCAGCGGTAAGAGAGTACCTGGCCGAGCGCAAGGCCGCCGCCCGGGGGAGGGCGCTCTTCTGTGATCGTGCCGGCCGGCGCCTGAGCCGCATCGTCGTCTGGCAGGTGGTGAAGCGGCTGGCCCTTGTAGCCGGCATAAAGAGAAGCCTGTCGCCGCACACGCTGCGCCACAGCTTCGCCACCCATCTGCTCGAGCGCGGGGCGGATTTACGCGTGGTCCAGGAACTCCTTGGACACGCCAGCGTGGTAACGACGCAGTTGTACACGCACCTCAGTCGCGGGCACCTGAGGCGAGTGTATGAAAGCGCGCAGGATTACCTGAGCTCGGGCGATGCTACGGGACGGTAGACGCACAGCTACACTTCACAAGAATTAATCTTCGGT
Organism: Candidatus Obscuribacterales bacterium; assembly: GCA_036703665.1. Lineage (GTDB taxonomy): Bacteria > Cyanobacteriota > Vampirovibrionia > Obscuribacterales > Obscuribacteraceae > DATNRD01. The sequence continues at coordinate 1,582 of DATNRD010000167.1, read as the reverse complement.
GCGATGCGGACGGGCAATATATGGGTTACTGTTAACTGGGAACTTCGATGTTTGCTAGAGTCAAGTTCCACTGTCCTTGCCATTGAGCACCAGCGAAGATCCGAGCCACCCGTTTTTCGGCAAGGTCTGGCGGCTTCAGCGGCTCCGGTCGAGGACGGATACGGAAAACGGTATTGGCACTCGAGATAGGACATACAACTGCATGAGTCGTACATCTGGCGAGGGCACCAAGATTGCCCAGGCCGCAAAAGAGCTCAACGTCACCAGCGTCACAATCCGCCGTTATTTAAGCGAGTTCAACATCGAAACCACCACCGACGAAAACGGTGTAAAGGTGCTGCCGCCGGCAGCGATGGAAGAGCTGCGCGAGATAAGGCGCCTCAAAGAAGAGGGCCTGACCAACCCGCGCGTGCTGGAAATCCTGGAGGAGAATCGCGCCAAACAGCCGGCGGAAAAACCGCGGGGCCGGGATAAAGAGCGGCCGCGCGAGGCAGCAGCCAGAACTCGCGCCGCCCAGCCCGTAGGGGACGAGGACGAGGAGGAGGAAGAGGCCGAAGCCGCCCCGGCGCGCCCGCCCAGGAGAACCCAGAAGGGTACACCGGCAAAAATCGAAGAAGAGGCGGAAGAGGAAAAGCCCGAAGAGGAGGCCGAAGAGGCACCGGGGGCAGTGGCAGATCTGGCTGCAGCGGCCGCCCGCTCCAAGCATTCACTCACCTGTCAGACCTGCGGTAAGTCCTTCGAGCACATGAATCCACGCCTGCGCGATTGCCTCGATTGCTATCGCACCAAGCGGCGCGAGCGCCGGCGTGGCAGCGCCGAGCGCCACAAGAGCGTCATCCAGCACCCGCTGGCCCAACAGGTCGCCAGCAAGTCAGGGCAAATAGCGGTGGCCGGTCCTGTGGTTGCCTCCGCCCCGGCCGTGGCAGCCGCGCCCGTGACCAAGCAACAATCGACCGTGCGCAACTACCGCAAGGCGATCGAGGAGACCCGACAGATCACTTCCAACCTGAAGCGCCGCCTGGAGCGCCCGGACCTCCCGGAGGGCGAGCGCCGCTGGCTCGAGCAGATCTACGCCTACCAGCTCATCCTGCACCAGGGCTGGCGCCACCTGGCTGAATACAAATCCCAGACCCAGCAGCAATCCAAGCCGGAAGGGTAAGACCTACGTCGCCCTCCAGTCGGATCTGGCAGGCTTGACTGACAAGGCAGGCTGGTCCGTTTAAGATTGAGGCACGACGTCAGCAATTCACCACCGCCACCCACAGTCTGACTGGTACGAAGATTTCTCTTGCGGCTTGAGGCACTCCGTGTGAACGCCACAAAGTATGCCGACGCGGGCGAGGTAATTTCACCAGACTGGGCCTTTATCAGAGTTAAAAACGACGTCCAAAATTTCAGGCAACGTGCTGGTTTTCCGGCCCTTCCAGTGCCTGACGTTTGGCTAGGAGCTTGTGACATAAATCCGAGAAGCGCATAGTCAGGGGACATGCGGCGCATATAGCCGACCATCTGCGCCAGTAGACAAAGGTCCGGCTGAGGGTGGGTGGCAGTGTATTTTGGCGTCTATTAAGACTGTCAGAAC
>DATNRD010000166.1:0-2839 GCA_036703665.1 Candidatus Obscuribacterales bacterium | reverse complement strand
CAAGCGCTCCATGTACCTGGACAGGCTGAATCCCGAGCACTCCGAAAGCCGCGTTCATATCGTTCCGGGCAAGTACAAGTACATCTTCGTCTACCCGTTCGTCAAGAAGCGCGACTGGTACGTGCTGCCGTTCGAGGAGCGCCAGAAGATGATGGACGAGCATATTCGCATCGGCAACAAGTATCCGTCTGTGAAGCTGAATACGACTTACTCGTTCGGGCTCGACGATCAGGAGTTCGTGGTCGCCTTCGAATCCGATGTCCCTGCCGATTTCCTGGACCTGGTGCAGGAGCTGCGCGAGTCGCAAGCCAGCATGTACACGCTGCGTGACACGCCAATAATCACGGCCATCCGCAAGGAACCCAGGGAGATGCTGGATGCCCTGGGCGGGTGAAGCAGAGGCTGAACAGTAGGGTTTGGGTAATCCCCCACCTGAGTGACGACAACCACGATTCATCGGGCTTTCCGCGGGGAATAATTACGGGCGGGAGTCTTGGCGCGTATTCAGGAATCTGGTGGTACTAGCGGTCCGTATTCTCTTATTGTCTCTGGCTGTCGCACTGTCTGCGTCAGTTACGGCCTCTGCTCTCGAGCCTCTGCCCAAGCGGCTCGTGGACCAGGGCTACAAGCAGCTCTGCGACGGGCAATACACTCTGGCAGTCAAGACTCTTTCGGCGGCGCTTCAGGCCGATCCGCGCAGCATCCCGGCTCAACGCTATCTGGGGTACGCCCTGCTGCGCCAGGGGCAGTCCGCCAGGGCGGTGTCGCAGTTCGAGGCGCTAACAAGGACAGGCAAGGCCGATGCCGAGGATCACGCCGGGCTCGCTGACGCTCTCAGGTATGCGGGCAGGCGGGCGGCGGCGGTGGCCGAGTACGAGCAGGCACTCAAATTATCTCCGGGGTTGGAAGTGGCTTACGACGGATTGATCCGCTGCCGCATGGAAATGGGACAGCTGAGCCTGGCCGCGGCCGCCTGCCTGGAGGCCGCCAAGGGCGCCAGGAACGAGTCGACTAAAGTGTACTTCCTTACCCTGCTGGACGAGATCGAAAGCATAAGAAGCGGTCCCGCCGCACAGGAAGGCGAGCGCTCCGCCGCTGGCCCCGGGTAACGGCGCGCTTACCGTGTGCAGGCTCCGCCCACCCCTCCTCCGGCGGGAATAATCCGGCGCCGAATGCGCGGGGGTCGATTCGCCAACGACAGCCGATCTCGGGTACACTCTCAGCGGGTGCGGAGCTCAAATTGACTGTAGGTTCTTCCACCGATTTGCCCTGGGAACTCGTCGAGCGCAACAAGCCGCTGCGCGACGATGTGCGCATGCTGGGCAACATCCTGGGGCAGACGATCAAGCGTCTGGAGGGACAAGCCGTATTCGAGGCTGTTGAGCACTTCCGCCAGATTTGCAAAACTATTCACCAGCTCGATGACTCGTCCGCTCGCGATGAGCTGTCGCGGCTCGTCGGCAGCCTGGACCTCGAGACGGCCCGCAAGGTGATAAAGGCCTTCCTCATTTATTTCGATCTGGTGAATATCGCTGAGCAAAACCACCGATTGAGACGGCGCGCTCAGCACGAGGCGGCAGCGGAGCACACCTATCAACCGGGCTCGCTGGCTGAGCTTTTCGATCGCCTCCGCTGCGAGAATGTGCCTGAGAAGGAAATAGAGGATGTGCTGCGTCAGCTTGACATAGAGGTTGTTTTTACCGCCCATCCGACAGAGATCACGCGCCGCACCGTTCTTCTCAAGCAGCTGGAGATTGCCCGCTATTTGCATCAGCAGGATCACCCTCCCTTGACCAGGCGCGATCGCAAGCGCATCGAGATGGGGCTGCGCTCTGTGGTCGAGGCGCTCTGGCTTACCGATCACGTGATCTACTTCAAACCGTCCGTGCTGGACGAGGTGAAATACGGGCTTTACCACTTCGAGAATGTTGTGATTGATGCCTTGCTCGATGTGCACGAAGAGCTTTGCGAAAGGTTGCGGGAGCCGGTTAAGGAGGGTGGACCCGGCCTGCCAGCAGCGCAGCGCACCTTTATCACTTTTGGCTCGTGGATGGGTGGAGACAGGGATGGCAACCCCTTCGTTACGCCCGATGTCACCGTTAAGACGCTGGAGTATCATCGCCTCGTGATCTTGCGCCGTTATCTCAAGGAGCTGGAGACGCTTTTCAACGAACTCAGCCATTCGTCGAACTGGAGCGCGGTATCTAAGGCGCTTGTCGATTCCCTTGCCACGGATGCGGCTGCCATGCCGCACCTGGCCAATACGCTCATCCGGCGTTACGAGTACGAGCCCTACAGGCAGAAGCTGCTTTTCATTCGCGAGAAGCTGCGCAACACGGTGGATGGCGCGCAGGCGCCGGCTGTTCCTGGGGCCGGGCGGTCGCCCTTCTATGAAAGCGCGGAGGAGCTGCGAGCAGACCTCGACCTCATGGCCGAGAGCCTCTTGCGAGCGGGCTGCGCGACGAGCCTGCGGTCCCTCAAGCGAATGATGTATGCTGTCGACATTTTTGGTTTCCATCTGGCCAAGCTCGACATCCGGCAACACAGCCGTCGTCACGCCAGCGCGCTCGATGAGGTGACCGCTGTCCTGGGCGTACTGACCCGCCCGTACGCCGGCCTGGCGGAGCCCGATAAGTTGAACTGGCTGTCGGCGGAGCTGGAGGCGCGCAGGCCCCTGTTTCCGCTGGAGCTGCGCTTTTCGCCCGAGACGAGCGACACTATTCAGGTATTCCGGACCATGGCTGAATGCCAGGATCGATTCGGGGCCGAGGCGCTGGATACTTACATAGTCAGCATGACCACGTGCGCCAGCGATCTGCTGGCGGTTCTGCTGTTTGCC
>DATNRD010000165.1:0-6187 GCA_036703665.1 Candidatus Obscuribacterales bacterium | reverse complement strand
TCTACGGCTTTATCCACCACCGGGTTACGATCCGGTTCTTTTCGGTTACACCGACACATCACTGGATCCCACTGGCTATCCTGCCCACGAAATCAATCTGGACGAAATGTACATGGGCGTCATGCCGGGGTTTCGAGTAGGCGTGACCTATACGAGAGAGCTGTTCTACCCGTGGTTCTCTTACCTTGCTGAAAGAGGATACAGGCTGCCGGACGAGCCTCTGGAAGTCTACTCGGGCAGAGCCGATTATCCGGGAGCGGCAGAACGCGGCCGTTCCCTGGCGGCACCCGTTTATGCGGCACGTGACAGCGACACGGCCTTTACGGCGGACAGAGTGATCGAGTATCTGGAAGCCCAGCTGGACTGCCCGTGGTTCGTGCACGCGGTTTTCTTGAGACCCCACCCGCCCCTTTTTGCGCCCGAGCCGTATAACAGCATGTTCGACCCGGCAGCCGTTCCTTTCCCTTGCCGGTTGTCCTCTGCCGCGGTGGAAGCCGAACAACATCCCTTCCTGGCGTTCTGGTTGAAGCAGCAGACCCGGCCGGGCTTTTACTGGGGGCACGACGTTAATGTGCAGGCGCTGCCGGATCACGAAGTCCGTCAGATGATTGCTTGCTACTACGGGCTCATCAATGAGGTCGACCATCACATAGGCCGCCTCCTCGACTGCCTGGAGCGCACCGGCCAGCTCGCCGACACTCTGATTGTCTTTACCTGCGACCACGGCGAGCAGCTCGGCGATCACTGGCTCTGGGACAAAGGCGGCTACTTTGACCAGAGTTACCACATCCCGCTGATTGTCAGAGATCCCCGGCCGTCCGGCGCGCGCGGGGTGGTAGTCGATGCTTTTACGGAGGCGGTGGACATCATGCCGACCGTACTGGAGTGGCTGGGAGCGCCGGTGCCGGCGGAGTGTGACGGCAGGTCGCTTTTGCCGTGGCTGGAAGGTCGGAGTCCGGAGCAATGGCGTGACTGCGTGCATTGGGAGTACGACTTCCGCGATCCCCGAACGCAGGAGGCGGAACAGGCTCTGGGGCTGGCCAGTGACCAGTGTACGCTCAACGTCATTCGGGATCGACGGTACAAGTACGTTCATTTCGCTGGGTTGCCGGCCCTCTTCTTCGATCTGGAGGAGGACCCCATGGAGTTCCGGAACAGGGCCCAGGACAACGGCTACCAGAGTCTCGTCCTGGAATACGCGCAGAAGCTTTTGAGTCTGCGCATGACCCACGCCGAGCGCACGCTGGCCAACACCCTGCTGTCGCCGGATGGCATTGCTGAATACGCTGGGCCGCGCTTCGGCCCGGCCGATCAGGAGGGTACGCCTAGCCCCGGTCAGGAGAGCCGCCCCCAGGTGACTGCCCCGTAGCTGCTCCCAAAGAGTAAGGATTCGGCTAATACCGGTCACCCGCCTCGAAACTGTCATCCTCTTACGATGAGCCGCTGAGCGGCAAAGGATCTCGTGTCGGCACAAGGAGATGGTTCCTTCGGTCGCGCAGCCCGCCCTGAGCGGATGCTGTGAATGCGAAGCCAGGCTGCTGGAGCAGGCGAAGGGCTCCCTCAGGACCGCTTTCGCTCCGCTCAAGCTCCATCGTAAGAGGATGACAGTTTCCGGGTTCGATCACCTGTGCTGGCCGAAACCTTACCCCAAAGATGGAACATATGATAATCAATACGAGGAACAGCCGAAGAGGCGCTTTGGGAATTAAACGACTCCTGGTGCTGCGACATCTCATCTTATGTATGCCGCGGCGCTAGCACTGAGGGATTGTCGATGGAGAGGAGAATGGCGGCACCTACCGGCCGGACGCCGGCGCATCGGATTGCCAACGTCCAGCCTGCACTGCATAGAAAGCACTCGCAGGGGACCTCCCTGGAGTGCATGTGAAAGACATTCAACCACACTTCTTGGCAGCTTGCCAAGTTAACAAAAGCAAGACACAGAGCCAAACGCCACTGAGCGCACGCCAGAGTGTCCGGTGGCTGCTACACTTAGCCAAAGACATATCCTTCCGACGGGTGATGACATGAGGGTACGAATTCGCCTGCACAATTATTTCAAGCCTTTGGCCACAGCGGTGGTGTCGATCCTCCTCCTTTCGGCGGGCGGCGCGGCCCTGGCGGAGCCACCGTCTCCGAAGGAACGGTATCTCGAATACCACAAAGCGCTGACGGTAGCCAAGGACGTCACTGCCATCGAGCCGTTCATGTCCAAGAAGGTAGTGAACGAGATACGGTCTACTCCCGAAGAACAGAGAGCGATGATGTTCGGGTTGATGAAGGAGATGACACCAAGGGCGGTGCAGGTATTGTCGGAGAAGATCGACGGCGAGCGAGCGGAGGTGAGTTTGACCGGCAAGTCTGTCGACCAGGTCGACGTCGCCTCCGGCAAGGTCAAGGAAGAGACCACCGGCACAGTCAAGTTCGTTCTTGAAGATGGTGCGTGGAAGATAGATAAGGAGTCCTGGAATACCAACGTCGTTGATCAGTCCAGCCCGCAACCTGCAGGGCAATAGTGGCAGGACAGAGCAATCTTCGCCCGGTGCCGTCAGCGAGCGCACCGAATCGAAATTGTGACGGCAGCTATTGAAGAGGTACGTGGGCATATGGGACTCCGCAGACTTGCCCTGCCCGTGGCAAGTGATTCGAGCCGACTAGCTCAGCTGCTCTTGCCGGAAACTCCTACGGGTTGCTTCTTGAGAAACTCCTGGAACTCCTTCTGAACTTCTTCCGGGAAAGCGGCTGTGTCGAAGAATGCTTCGTTCAGGATGACCTTTCCATCTTCAACAATGTTGAGCTCAGCCATCCGTATGCGATAGGGCTTCGGCGCCGTTGTCACCATATCCCAGATTCTTACAACCTTATTGCCCTCTGTGATGTACATTTCGTTTTCGCTATGACATTCAGAGGGGCATTGCTCCAGGCATTGCTCAGCGCCTTCGATGCCGATGATTTCCATGCCACCGGGTATTTTCCCTTTGTAGTTTGTGTGCAGCAAATTCCGCAGCGCTTGCTTATCTTTGGCTTCCCAGGCTTTGTATGCTTGTTTGACTACGTCCAGAGCGCTCGTCATGGCGTTCCCTCCGTTTTTGTTTCTATCCGTTTTGTCGATCCAACTCTTTCTTCATTCTGACTCAAATTGTGCTCCTAAAGATCTTCGCAACCGATGCATTTCCAGGTCCCGATTCGAGCGGCGGACCCGATCGCAACAATGCATCCCGCATTTCCACGGCCCACCCACGCAACGCTTCTTGGTTTCCTTTCTTAATAAAGACTGTCTCGCTATCGACTTCGGCATGTGGAATTGTACAGACGTGGGAGATACGGCGCAAACGGCTTGACGCATAGTAAAGTGCGGCGCGACCCCGAAAGGCGGCTCGATAGGGCAGCTGGCTAATCGCTATCGGTCGGACGCGTCCAATCCATGAATCGTCAGCCAGGCTTGCCCGCCGCCGCCCCGCAGCGCGCCTGACCGAAAGCATCCAAGCCCTGGTACCTTGGTCAATGCCTGGCTAGAGGAGCGCCGCCATTGCGCAGCGGCGCTGGCCCGGGCGCGGGATGCTTGGACCAGGGATGGTCCTGTCAGTCGCTAATGCCTTCCAGAATTGCTTCTATGTTGCGCGCGCCGTGAAGGACGCGTAGTATCTCGACGAATTCCTCTTGGATGCGATAGCAAATGATGTAATTGCCCTCGGAAACTGTTCGCAGTCCAGGCTTAATGTAGTCACGTTTTCGTCCCATGTGCGGATGATTGCCCAGTGCCAAGCAACGCTCTTCCAACTTCTCGACCAATCGCGCAGACGCCAGCACGTCGTCTTGACTTATGAACGCCTCGATTTCCTCCAAATCGGCGACTGCGGGACGAGTGATGTGAACACGCATTCAGCTGTTCTCTTTCATCCTCGCGGCATTGCGCTGTTTTAGTTCAGCGAATACTTGCTCGGCTGGAAGTGACTCTCCGCGGTCGGCAGCGTCGATACCTTTTTGAACCTCAAGGCCCAGTTCAGCAATGGTCAACTGCTGTATGAGCCTCTTACGCTCGTCAGGTGAAAGCTTCTCGACTAATTGGAGTACTTGCTCGCAGGTAACTGCCTCTTCTGGTTTCCGTTGGGCCATAGTTAGTACCTCTACTTACTACAGTATAGGCTCTATCGTGTCGTTGCACGTGAAGCCTCTTTGAGGGGGGCAGGCAAACGAGCATCCTATGTCCTGTGGGCAAGAGGCTACGAAAGAGACCGCCGGTGGAGACTTTCAAGGACAAGCGGCCCCATAAAACTCGCATCCCCTGCCGGCATGTCGTAATCCGCGTGGATAGGTGAAGATGGCACAATTCGCGTGCGCTTTGCTACTTTCGACGGGTCGCAAAGTCCCAATAAAATGTTCGGAGATTATGAGCTGACACCGCGGCATGCCAAATATGCCGAAGTGTTGCGACGGCATCCTGGCTTGGCACCGAACCATCCGAGCACTTACGAGGACTACCACGACGGTCACTGGCAGTCATTCGAGGGTGGAGAAGTAATTGCCCGGGGTCGAAAGAACGATTCTGAGCCGCCGGTCGAGAAACACACCGCCTGTTAGGGAGAGTCGACCACCGCTTCCCTGAATGTCCCAACCCATTCAAGGGCAACAGCATGGCTGATGACGTTACGAAGCCCGACAACGATGCATTTGGTGACAACTCAGTGGTCGGTCGCGCCATGCGCCGACTGGCGGAAGGGAAACCGGCTTTCGAGGGAGAGGAGCTGGAGCCGGTACCGCCACTAGAGCCTGAAGTTTCTCCCAAGTTCAAAGAGTCCGCTTACATGCGCGAGGACGAAACGATAGAGATGCACTTCTGGGTTTATGACCAGCCCGATAATCTTATGAATCGATCGTATGGGTGTGATGATGTTCGTCCGGGATCTGCAGCCCATGACGCGATTCTTCGTCGACATCGAGGATTAATCCCGGGAACAGGAAGCATCTTCATTCGCCATTTCGATGGCCGGTGGGTTTTATCTGGCGCCTCGGGAGTGATAGCTAGCGGCGACGCCGCCAACGATCCTGACAGCGATGTACCTCGGCAGAAAACAGCCGAATAGAGCATTACTGCGGCAGCAACGCAAATAAATGGAGTCGACTAGCTCTTTCGAGCAGAGCCCGAGGGCACTTTCGTGGAAGGTACGTTTCGTGTCCCCCACAATTGCGGCATGGAGCCGACAAGGCTTACCCCGCAGGGCTTACGGACGTCAGCCTACCCGGGCATTAAGTGAAGGGTGCCCCGGGCGCGCCTGAAAAACACGAGCCTTTAACCCCGGGGCTCATGACGGCTGATTTCATGATGGTATATGCGGTGGACATGGCGCGAGAAGACTCATGCCCCTGTGGGACAGGGGCTTAGGGTCGCCGGATGGATGGCGGCTCCGCGTTCACGACCGATAAATGTAACGAGTGGGGAGTTTCTGAGATGGATTGAACCCTTGAGCGCTGGGCTACGTCTATGATTGGTGAAAGGGAGTAGTTGCAATGCGGTAATCACGGTGGTGGTAGTGGCGCTAAGCTTGTTAGCATGAGGGGGATCCGCGGCAGGAGTTACGTCACATGGCTACGGTCATAGAAGAGAAGTGGACAAGGGAAGACGTGCTTGAGGCGCTGACCAGAGCGGCTCGTGTTGAGCTGGGCGTGTCTTTTGAAGACTTTGTGCGCCTGGCGCGTGCTGGCAGGCTCGACCCATTCGAGCACGCTGAAATGCTGGCACTACTCAAATCCCTCCCTGAAGACGACCCGGCCCTTGTCGGAATCGCGGCCTAATCCTGCCCTGGCGGAAGCGCGCCATCTGCTAGCGCAAATTGACGCTGGTGGTTCTGAGTCTGCTCCAGCCTTTGCCTCGTTAGTGCAGCTTCTCTTAGTCAAGACAATACTGGCAGAGGGCGAGGCGGTAGCATTTCACCGGCTTGGTGCAAACAGATTCGTTGTCAGCGGCCGCAGGCGTGCCACTGATACTGGTGCTGCGCGTGAAAACTTCACGGCTGTGCGTCTCACTGACGGCTCTTATCTTTATGTCGGGTCTTCGGGCCAATGAGTGGGTAAACGGAGCATCTTGACTACCGTCAAAGTGCCATAGGTTGCCAATCCTGTAGACCTTTCCCCGACTCCAGAAATTCCTAGAAAGGCCGGCACGCCGGTGCGGGGAAACAAGCGTGAG
>DATNRD010000164.1:0-3224 GCA_036703665.1 Candidatus Obscuribacterales bacterium | reverse complement strand
TGGACGCGGCGATGCCGCTCTCACCAACCAGGGCTGGAAGGACTCCGGCGACTCTGTCATGTACCGCGACGGCGAGCTTGCCAGGCCGCCAATCGCGCTGTGTGAGCCGCAGGGGTACTTGTATGCGTCCTGGAGGCAGGTGTCCCGACTGGCAGCGATGCTGGGGCACCGGCGCGTATCCGCGCGGTTGGCCCGGGAGGCGTCCGCTCTCAAAAAGCGGTTCAACCGGGATTTCTGGATGGAGACAGATGGCTTTGTCGCCCTGGCTCTGGATGGTCAGGGCAGGCAGTGCGACGTCATTTCTTCCAATCCCGGGCACCTGCTGGGCACCGGCATCCTGGACGAAGCGAAGGCAGAGGCAGTGGCCAACAGGCTCATGGGGCAGCAGATGTTCTGCGGCTGGGGCATTCGAACGCTCTCGGCAGGCGAACGTGCCTACAACCCGATGAGCTATCACAACGGCTCCGTCTGGCCGCACGACAACGCGCTTGCCGTCGAGGGGCTGTGCGCCATTGGTCGAACGGCAGATGCGCACGCGGTGATGCGCGGCCTCTTCGAGGCTGCCCGGCACCAGCCGGATCTCCGCCTTCCCGAGCTGTTCTGCGGTTTCCCGCCTGCAGGCTCGGGGGGACCGGTAAGATACCCGGTCTCTTGTGTGCCTCAGGCCTGGGCTGCTGGCAGCATGCTTCAGATGCTCACGGCATGCCTGGGACTGGTGCCCAACGGAAAACGCAAGGAGCTGCGCGTGGTAAGGCCGTCCATTCCGTCCTGGCTCGGTACCGTCACGGTTACCGGGCTGAGAGTGGGCGACGGCTCGGTCGACCTGCGCTTTGACTGCGCCGGCGATCGTACTTCGTGTCAGGTCCTGGCAAGTCGGGGCGGAGTGCGCGTGGTCGTCCAGTAGGGACGGCCGCCGCATTCTGCCGGAATCTCGAAGGCGGCGGCGGAAACTGCCGTCGTCTTGCCCTGCCGCGTAGCGCAGGGAGGATGCGGGCGCTTACCGGTTGGCTCCCCCGCCCTCCCTGCGCAAGCAGGCGAACGGATTGCTTGCAAAACGCCCGAGGCGGACGCGGGCAAGGACGTCCGTGGAAGTGACGAATCGTTCACGTGAAACTGGCCAGCTCATCATTAGAAGCAAACCCGCAACTTGCCAGCACACTGAACTGCTCAATGGTGCCGGATTCCGCCGGGCAGTTGACACTCGGCCCCGGCGAACCGCTGCTTGTGATGGATCAACTCTGTCGAGCAGATCCCGCAAGGGCTGCCCGTCGCCAGCCGATCTTCAGCTTTTACCATCTGACCGACAGCCACCACACGGATACGGCATCCGGTCGCAGTCTGGAGATTGCCCGCCAGTTCGATCCCGGAGACGGTGAGCTGGGGCGGGCGTATCGGCAGTGGGCTCCCTTCACCGGGGCGACGCTCATCTCGGCTATACTGACGCTCGTTCTGTGCGCCGCCAGCCCGATCTCCGGCAAGCCAGTGGACATGCTTGTTCTGGGCGGCGACTTCATCAACAACAGCCAGCTCAACGAGCTGTCCTCATTCGTCGATATCTTCGCTGGCCGGGTGGCGCGGCCGTTCAAACGCACGTTCTCACCGCTGGGCAGGCGGCTGAACTGGGAGCCGGTTGGCAAGCCGGGCATTTCCGGAATGCCGCCAACACTGGCGCAAGCAGGAAAAGGCCGGCGGATCGAGACGCTCTATGAGGCGGGCTCGCGTGCGATGGCCGGTGCGCATCCGCTGCCGTACCCGGCAGCGTTCGTGCTCGGCAACCACGATCTCAAGCCGCTTGGGCACATGACACACGGCCTTCTCACGACTCTCTGGGCGATGCTGCCGCTCAAGTTCATGACCAGGAGAGCGGTGCAGCTTGCGGAGATCAAGGCAATTCATCGCGGCCTCTACAGCAAGGACGCCGCCAGGCGGCACGCCGCCCAGAGGGCCATCGTCAAGCTTGCCTGGCGCAATCGCAAGGAGCTGGCCATCCTCTGGTCGGGCTTCGATCTGGGACGTCGTGCCGTCACGGTCGAAAGGGCCTGGGAGGCGCTGTCGCCCTTGCTGGGAAACACGCCGATTACGCGCGGCGGGCCGGCGTACTACACGGCACGCCCCGTTCCCGGACTTGTGCTCGTCATGCTTGATACCACCGCGCGTGGTGGCAGCGGCGAGGGACAGGTCGAGCACGAGCAGTTCCAGTGGCTGGAGCAGCAGCTCGCGCTGGCCGAGCGTAACCAGGAGCTGGCGATTGTGGTGTCGCATCACCCGAGCTTCAAGCTGGTCGATCCCACACCCGATCCAGAGTCGATGGGACCGCTGCACCTGAGCGGCGACTTCATACGACTTCTGCTGCGCAGCAAGGCGGTCATTGCCCACGTTGCCGGGCACACTCACGAAAACCGCATCGTTCGGCGCCGGGATCCCAGCAGCGCCGGACGGGGCTACTGGGAAATCTGTACTTGCTCGATGGTCGAGTGGCCGCAGCAGTTCCGCTTTCTGGAGTTGTTCCGCAACGGTGATGGAACGCTGTCGCTTGTCACTTGCATGATGAATCATCTGGCCGGGCCGGACGCCGGGCGCATCGAAGTAGCTCGCGCGGCTGGCAAGCTGCCGGAGGATGTGACGGTGTCGCTGGCATCCTTTGCCAGGACATTGAGCTACCGTGATTGCCTGCTGGGAGCAGACAGCCCGGCAGGCTTGCGCGCCATCGGGCGTAACAGGGACCGCAATGTGGAGCTTCTGCTCCGCGACCCGTACGCATAGGCGGAAGAATTGACCAAAGCACCAACCCGACCGGACCGGGAGAACCGTAGTGCAGCCGCTTGCGGCGTGCCTGGCCGTTCTCCCGGTCCGGTGGTGGTTTTCGTCGGATGGGCGAAATAGACTGCAGACGGTCATGCTTCAAAATAATGGTGTCGAGCCGGGTTTTAAAAAATGACCAACAGTTACTACACAAAGTAGCACGATGAAAATTGCTAAAAAGGAGGCGGCCGGGTGCCAGATTTTCTCTGGGCGGTCCGGCCGCCTTAAAAATCAGCCCGCGCTCAAGATGTGACGGCCAGGCAGGCAGCCGCTAGAGCTGTCTAGGAGCTTGTGACATAAATCCGAGAAGCGCATAGTCGGGGGACATGCGGCGCATATAGCCGACCATCTGCGCCAGTAGACAAAGGTCCGGCTGAGGGTGGGTGGCAGTGTATTTTGGCGTCTATTAAGACTGTCAGAAC
>DATNRD010000163.1:0-11138 GCA_036703665.1 Candidatus Obscuribacterales bacterium | reverse complement strand
GGCGTGTGATATCGCATGTGGTATCATCATCCCTGTTCTGGGGACCACTCCAGGACCTCGGGCGGGCGGCGGATTTCTTCGATAATTGTGTAGAGACCGGCGGCATCTTGCGCGGGCACAGCCTTGTCGGGTACTCGCAGGACCTCCACAGTGAGCGCCCGCGACCCGAGCTCCAGATGAACCCTGTCCCCCACCTTCACCTCCAGCGCCGACTTGGCCGGGCGGTCGTTGACGAACACGCGGCTTTGCTCGCACGCCATCTGTGCGACCGTGCGCCTCTTTAGCAGCCTTGCTACCTTCAACCATTTGTCCAAGCGCATCAACTGTCTCCCGTCCCGACTCTTCTACGGATGCCTCGCCCAGAAGTCCGCTGTTCACACACCCGAAGCGGCTCTCAGGACTTGAACTCCTGATGAATTATACCGACTGAAATGAACCTTAAGACCGCGATGCCAGGCTTTACATCGTGTATGCTCTTAGTGGACCTTGGTGTATTTTCCATGGAATACTCCGACCTCCGCGGTTGTCTTATCGGGGGAGTGTTCAGACATTGTCCGGAATCCCATACGCGCTGCGCAAAAGGCTGAAACCTGGTGGTTCTCTAGCAGCAGGCATGGGGCTCATTCTTCTCTGCGCCGTGGCGCTGGCTGGCTGTGGGTCGCAGCAAGATGTTGCGACTGCCGATCCGCCTCATGGAGCCACGCCCGACACCGTCCAGGTGCCAGAGAAGGTGGCGCAACTCGTCGATATAAGGAACGAGCCCGTAGAAAAGCGCCTGCTGGCGGTCAATCTACATGTCACGGGACAGATTAAGCCGGAGGTGGGCAAAGAAGTAAACGTCAACACGCGATTTTCCGGACGAGTGACCGAGGTGCGCGTGGCGCCCGGCCAGTTCGTCAAGGCCGGCGACGTGTTGGCAAGGGTAGACAGCCAGCAGATTAGCGACCTGCAAGCCGAGCTCATAGAGGCAAAGTCAAAGCTGGCCATCGCCGAGGCTCAGGAGGAGCGGGAAAGGCAGATTTATGAAGAGCAGCTGCTCAGGCCCAAGACGCTGATCCAGGCGCGTACTCATTACGACGAAACCAAAGTGCAGCTGGAGCTGGCTGAATCCGAGTTCAAACGGCAGGAGGGTCTTTATCACGAGAAGATCTCCTCTGCCAAGGATTACCTGACGGCCAAAGCCAACCTGGCCAAAGCCAAGGCCGCCTATGCCCAGGCGCACGTGGACCTGCAGAGGGAGGAGCGCCTCTATGCGAACAAGGCCATGATGAAGCGAGACTATCAACTGGCTCAAGCTGAGACGGCCAGGGCGCGCCAGCACCTCAATACCCTTGTGCAGCGGCTGCAGTTCCTCGGCATGGCACCACATATGGTGCGTCAAGTTGAGAATGAAGGCAAGATCATTGCCGAGGTGCCAATTGTGGCTCCCGCCAGTGGCGTGATCACTCATCAGGGCACGGCCGTGGGTGAGGTTGTCAATTCCGAGGAAAACGTGTTCAGGATAACGGACTTGTCTGCCGTGGTGGTTGCGGCGGAAATCCCGGAGGTCGATTTGCCGCGGGTCAGGCTTGGCAGCCGTGTGAAGGTAAAGATTGCCAGCCATCCGGACAAGGTGTTCGAGGGGGTGATCAGCTACATAAGCGAGCACGTCAATCCGGAGACCAGAACGGTTTCCATCCGGGCCAGGCTGCCCAACCCGGACCGACTGCTTAAGTCCAACATGTTCGCCGAATGCGATATCGAAGGGGAGCCGGTCATGGTGCTTGCCTGTCCTAAGTCCGCCGTGCAAGAGCGGGAAGGTCGCAAGGTGGTTTATGTCTATACGCCGGACGGTTACAAGGAGAGACCCATCGACGTCGGCAGCGAGAGCGAGGACTACTATCAGGTCATTGCCGGCCTGACCGAGGGGGAGAGAGTGGCTACTCAAGGTAGCCTTATGCTAAAAACCGAATTGACTTACCAGCGCTGATTCGGCGGCTGACGCCCGCGAAGAGGTCAGGGCAATGATCGATGGCCTCATCAGATTCGCACTCACGCAAAGACTTCTCACAGCCTGCATCGTGGTCGGGCTTGCCTTGTATGGGGTGTGGTGCGTTTTCCACCTGCCCATAGACTCCTTCCCCGATGTAAGCAACATACAGGTTCAGATCATCACCGAGCCGGAGGCGATGGCGACAGAAGAGGTCGAGTCGTTGATTACGTTTCCGATCGAGAACAGCCTGAACGGGCTGCCCAATATTAAGCAGATCCGCTCCAATTCAAGCTTCGGGCTGTCGGTGGTGACGGCAATCTTCGACGACGACACAGACGTGTACTTCGCGCGCAACCTGGTTCAACAACGGCTGGCAGCCCTGGAGGACAGGATGCCGGAGTACTTTGCCAAACCGGTGCTCGGACCTGTAGTCTCCAGCCTCAGCCGCGTCTTTTACTACGAGCTGCACAGCGATCGCCACGATCTCACGGATCTACGCACGATCCAGGACTGGGTCGTAGCCAGGCGCTTGCGTGCCGTGCCGGGAGTCAGCAACGTGGTCAGCTACGGCGGCTTCGTCAAGCAGTACCAGGTGCTGGTCGATCCACACAAACTGAAGGGCTACGGGCTGACGGTGGCCGAGCTGGTCAATGCGCTTGCCGCCAACAACGCCAATGCCGGCGGCAATTTCATCGAGCGTGGCGGAGAAGAGATAATCATCCGCGGCATCGGCAGGATCCGCAAGGAAGCGGACATAGAAAACATTGTTCTCAAGTCCGTTGAGGGCACGCCGGTCAAAGTTGGGCGCGTGGCGCACGTGACTATAGGGCCGGCCTTCAGGCGCGGATCGGCCTCCATGAACGGCAAGGGCGAGGCGGTGACCGGCTGGGTGCTGGCCCGCAGAGGGGTCAACACGAAGGAAGTAGTGGAGCGCATTCGTGACCGAGTGGAGCAGATTCAGGAGGACCTGCCCGAGGGCGTGACCATCAAGCCAATCTACGACCAGGCGGATCTTGTCGACAGGACGATCGATACTGTCAAGGAAATTCTTCTCTACAGCGGCGGCCTGGTCGTTGTCGTGCTTACGGCGATACTGATGCACATACGGAGCGCCCTTATTGTGGCGGTGATAATCCCGCTCTCGCTGTTGTTCAGCTTTGTGGTCATGCGCTACACGGGGCTGTCCGCCAACTTGATGACGCTGGGTGCCGTTGATTTTGGGGTCATCGTGGATGCGGGCGTGGTCATGGTCGAGAACATTTTCCGCCATCTCAATCAAGCGCGCCTGGAAGGGCGAAGGGACATGCTGCCCGTGGTGATGACCGCCGCAAGGGAAGTGGGGCGCCCAATCGTGTTTGCCATTTCGATCATTGTGGCGGTGTACCTGCCGCTTTTCACTCTGGAGGGCGTGGAGGGCAAGATGTTTCATCCCCTTGCTCTCACCTTCATCTACGCGCTGGTGGGAGCGCTGCTTGTATCGCTTACCGTCATCCCGATTCTCTGCTACTGGTTCATGAAGAGCGGTGTGGTCGAGCGACGCAATCCGATCCTCGACCTGGTGCGCGCCCGCTATACCCCTGCGCTGGAAGCGGCCCTGCGGTCGCCCAGGAAGACCATGGCCGTTGCGCTGGTCGCACTCGTCTTCAGCTTCTGCCTCATTCCTTTCCTGGGTTCCGAGTTCATACCCACCCTCGATGAGGGACCTATTCTTCTGCGCACCAAGTTGCCTCCCAGCACGTCGCATACGGAGTCCAGGCGTATTGCCACGGTCGTCGAGCAGATAATACTCGGCTTTCCTGAGGTGACGACTGTGGCGACCAAGATAGGCAGATCGGGAATGGGGGCGGATTTCGACGGGGTAGAGTCAGCGGACGTTTACATAGGCTTGAAACCCCGCTGGCAATGGAAGACGGCTCGCACCAAAGATGAGCTGGTGAGCCGCATGGCAGCCGAGCTCGATCATGTACCCGGCCTGCTCTACAGTTTTTCGCAACCGATTGCGGACATGATTGAGGATCTCCTGGCCGGCATAAGGGCGCAGGTAGCCATAAAAATCTTCGGGGAGGAACTGGAGGAGATCGACCGGCTGGCGGCCAGGGTCTTAAAGACGGTATCTAGTGTGAGGGGAGCGGCGGACATGCAGCGCGAGCCCTTGCTCGGCCTGCCCCAGCTGAAGATTACCGTCGACCGGGATGTGATTGCTCGTTACGGGTTGAACGTCGCCGACGTGCACCAGATTATCGAGACCGCCGTTGCCGGCAAAGTAGTTACCGAAGTCATCGAAGGGACGAAGCGGTTCGGCCTCTTAGTGCGCTTCCCTTACGAGCACCGGGATAAGGTCGAGGACATCGCGGCGATTCTGGTCGATACTCCCGAGGGTGGCAGGGTGCCGCTCAAGCAGCTTTGCGAGATCAGGATAGAACGAGGTGTCGTGACCATAAATCGCGAGGACGGGCAGCGACGCACCGCTGTTCTGGCTAACGTCCGCGGGCGTGACCTGGGCAGCTTCGTAGCCGATGCTCAGCGTGCCGTCGAGACGAGCGTGCCCCTGCCGCGGGGTTATCACATCGTCTGGGGCGGGCAGTTCGAGAACCAGCAGCGTGCCATGGCCAGGCTGTCGATTGTGGTGCCGGTCGTGCTTTTGCTCATATTCATACTTCTGTTTGCCACCTTCAATTCTGTGAGAAACGCCGGACTCATCATGCTGGCTGTCCCTTTTGCCATGATCGGAGGATTCGTTGCGCTGTTTATCACGCGCCAGACCATTTCGGTGCCGGCGATTATCGGGTTTATTGCTTTGTTCGGCGTCGCCGTGCAGAATGCGGTCATCATGGTGAGCTACATCATGCAACTGCAGGAGCGGGGCTATCCCCTGGATAAGGCTGTCTTCGAGGGTGCGCAAATCCGGTTAAGACCTGTTTTAATGACTGCGACAGTGGCTATCGTTGGCCTTCTGCCGAAGATTCTTTCGACCGGCACTGGCGCGGAAGTACAGCGTCCACTGGCCACTGTTGTGTTGGGCGGTCTGGTTTCGGCGACGATTCTGACGCTGATTGTGCTGCCAAGCGTCTACAAGCTGATAAACAAAAAGGAGCCGTCGGCCGCTGAAATGGAAGAAATGCCAGCGCCGGCGCCTGCTGACCAGGCAAGTGCTGCTGTCGAGTGAGTCGGATGGAAGCGTTCGGATTCGCTAGAATAGCTGTCTGGCGGGAAGATCCCGTGCCGCGGCCGGGGATAAGCCCCGCCCGTACAGCAGGAAGGTCCCTTTCTCGTGCGGGCATGGAGTCGGCAATGGTTTTTCGCCGTAGCAATACGGACTGAGTGTTAGAACGATGATCGACGCAATCATTGGATTCTCATTGCAAAACAGGTTGCTGACGGCCTGCGCGACGGCAGGTCTGGCGGCATTAGGCATCTGGTGCATGCTCAACCTGCCGATCGATTCCTTCCCCGACGTAAGCAATGTTCAAGTGCAGATCATCACCGAGCCGGAAAATATGGCGACCGAAGAGGTCGAGTCGCTGGTCACCTTCCCAATCGAGAATGCTCTCAATGGCTTGCCGAAGATCAACAAGATTCGCTCCAATTCCAGCTTCGGGTTGTCGGTTGTCACTGCCATATTCGATGACGACACCGACCCATATTTTGCGCGCCAGGTGGTGCAGCAGAGACTGCCGCAGGTGGAAGCGGCGCTTCCTGAAGGATGCCCGAAACCGCTCATGGGCCCACTCGTGTCAACCTTCAGCAACGTGTATATGTACTACTTGCAGAGCAAACGGCACAGCCTTACGGAACTCCGAACAATTCAGGACTGGTTCGTGGCCAGGCGGTTGCGGGCCGTATCCGGCGTGGGCAATGTCGTGAGTTACGGCGGCTTTGTCAAACAGTATCAAGTTCAAGTCCATCCCCACAAGCTCAAGGGCTATGGTTTGAACGTTCATGATGTTGCCGAGGCGCTTGCCCGGAACAATACCAATGCCGGGGGAAACTTCATCGAGCGCGGTGGAGAGGAAGTGATCATCCGAGGGTTGGGGCGAATCGAAAATGTCTCGGACATTGAGAACATCGTTCTCAAATCTGTAGAGGGAACGCCTGTTACCATCAAGCAGGTAGCGCAGGTAGTGATTGGTCCAGCCTTCCGGCGTGGTTCCGCCTCCATGGATGGCAATGGAGAGGCAGTAACGGGCATAGTTCTTACGCGCAAGGGCGTGAATACTAAAGCTGTCGTTGAGCGCGTACGAGAGCGGGTCAAAGACATCAGCAAAGATCTGCCGGAAGGCGTGAGCATCCACCCGTACTACGACCAGACCGAGCTGGTAGACAAGACGATTGACACCGTCAAGGAGATACTCATCTACAGTGGCGGACTCGTAGTTGTTATCCTTACTGCTGTTCTTCTGCACATCCCGAGCGCGCTCATCGTGGCGGTGATTATTCCGCTGTCGCTCTTGTTTAGCTTCATAGTCATGAAATTCACGGGCTTGTCGGCCAATCTGATGACGCTGGGGGCGGTGGACTTCGGGGTTATTGTCGACGCAGGCGTGGTGATGGTCGAGAATATTTACCGGCATCTGGCGCATGCCTGGGAGCATCATCGTGGCGAGGAGCAGTTCGATATCCTGCCAGTGATTACGACAGCCGCAAAGGAAGTGGGCCGCCCGATCGTCTTTGCCATCTTCATTATTGTGGCTGTCTACCTGCCGCTCTTCACCCTGGAGGGTGTGGAGGGACGCATGTTCCATCCACTTGCTCTGACGTTTATATATGCGCTCCTGGGTGCTCTCCTTTGCTCTCTGACTATCATTCCCGTGCTCTGCCTCTGGGTACTGCGGGGGCGCATCGTGGAGCACCGGAACCCCATGCTCGGGACGGTCAAGCGCTTCTACACGCCAGCCCTTCAGGCGTCCATCGCCAACCCGAAGAAGACCATCTTCATATCGCTCGGAGCTCTCGTGTTTGCCTTTTGTCTGCTTCCGTTTCTTGGATCGGAGTTCATTCCCTCGTTGGATGAGGGATCCATTCTACTGCGAACCAAACTGGCGCCGAGCGTGGCTCACACGGAGTCGATGCGTGTCGCTACTCAGGTCGAGAGAATCATAAAGAGCTTTCCGGAGGTTACGGTTGTCGTTTCTCGCATCGGCCGGTCGGGCATGGGTTCTGATCTGGATGGTGTAGACAATGCGGACGTGTACATTGGTCTCAAGCCGAGGTCTCAGTGGACAACGACTCACGACAAGGAAGATCTCGTCAACAGAATGGCGAAAGAACTGGATGCCATACCGGGCCTCATGTACAGCTTCTCGCAACCGATTGCAGACATGATCGACGATCTCATTGCCGGCATCAAGGCCGACCTGGGGATCAAGGTCTTCGGCGAAGACCTCGAGACAATCGACAGGATCGCTGGGGATATTCAACAATCCGTCTCGACGATACGCGGGGCGGCGGATATGCAGCGCGAGCACATTCTCGGGCTCCCGCAACTGAGCATCAAGGTAAACAGGGGCGTAATTGCCAGATATGGGTTGAATGCGGCTGATGTTCAGGAGCTTATCGAAACAGCACTGGCAGGGAAGGTAGTGACGGAAGTCATCGAGGGCACGAAGCGATTCGGGCTCCTGGTGCGCTTCCCCAGGACTTACCGGGATACGGTCGAGGACATCGCTTCGATAATAGTCGATACCCCCAGCGGTGCGCGCGTGCCCCTGGGGCAACTGGCCGACATACGCATACAGCGTGGAACAGTGATGGTTAACCGGGAAGACGGACAGCGGCGAACGGCAGTGCTGGCCAACGTAAGGGGGCGTGACCTAGGCAGTTTCGTGGCCGAGGCGCAGCGGGTAGTTGCAGAGAAAGTGAAGCTGCCGCGAGGATATCGCATTGTCTGGGGAGGGCAATTCGAGAACCAGCAGCGAGCCATGGCGCGACTCTCCCTGGTAGTACCGGTGGTGCTTCTGCTGATATTCGTCCTCCTGTTTGCTTCTTTCAATTCATTGAAGAATGCAGGACTGATCATGTTGAACGTGCCGTTTGCCATGATTGGCGGAATCATAGCGCTTTTCCTCACGCACCAGACGCTGTCCGTTCCGGCAATCATCGGATTCATTGCCTTGTTCGGGGTGGCTGTGCAGAACGGTGTCATTATGGTCAGCTACATCATGCAGCTGCAGCAGCGGGGCTACCCGCTCCACGATGCAGTCGTGGAAGGGGCGCACATACGTTTGCGTCCTGTGATGATGACTGCTCTGGTTGCGATTGTCGGGCTGCTGCCCAAGATGCTGTCGACCGGAACGGGCGCTGAGGTGCAGCGGCCGCTGGCGACCGTTGTGCTGGGTGGACTTGTCTCTGCCACCATTCTCACGCTCATCGTTCTGCCGACCGTGTACAAGATGATCAACAAAGAGATGGAGCCTGTCTCGGAAATTTAATCTGGATGGCTGGCGCAGCACCACGGCGTCAAGTCGGACACATTCAGAAGCGCAACGGCGCCCCCAGGGATTGCGACGCTGTGCAGCGTCGTTTTATTGCAACGTTCTTCCGATTGATTGCTCTAGATCAGTGAAGGCGAGCTGGTATTCCAGGACCGCGTTCAGATACTGGTTGCGCACCTGGATGTTCTGCTGCTGCGCTTGCAAGGTCGATGTGATGTCGGACTGCCCTACCTCGTAACTCCGCCTGGCCAGGCGTGCCACTTCACTCGAGTCGGCAAGCACGTGCTCTTGATACACGCGGATCCTTTCGCGGGCAGCCAGAAGCCTCTGATACGCAGCCGATACCTCCGCCGTGACAATGTTCTTCTGCGATTGCAGCTCCGCTTTGAGCTGCTTGACTCTTGCCCGCTGCAAGGCGATGTCCCCCTGCTGCACATTGAGAGTTGGCAGGCCCTGCACGATTTGAATCGTATAGCCGTTCAATTTCGGACCGGTAGGCGGGTTGCCCGTGATCGCGTGTCCTGCGTAGAGCTGCGGCGTGGGCCAGATCTTTCCATAGGCGTTCTTCAAGGCTGCCTCTGCAGTTTTTATCGACTGCTGCACAACCTTGAGCTCCGGCCTGTGGACCATGGCCTGTGATATGAAGTCAGCAAGAGCAGGCATCGGCTTCTCAAAATCAGGCAACAGCTCGGTGGCTTCCGCACGCAGCTTGAAGGTGGGCAGCCGTGGTACTGTGACGTCCTCCTGCACCGGGCGTCCCATGATGACCACGAGTTGCTGCCTTGCTTGCACAACCCGGCGGGCACCCTGCTCGCGCTCGATATCCGCCTGGGAAGTTGCCAGCCTGGCCTTTAGAACGTCCAACTCCGGCACGTCACCGGCCTGAAAACGTTTGGTTGCCACCTCCTGCAGCCGGCGAGCGAGCTCAGCCAGTTCAGTGAGCGTTTCGTACGTCTCCTGGGCAACCACCAGCTCGGTGTAGGTGCGGCGCACCTGCCCGCGCAGCTGCCAGAGCGCCCGCCAGATGTCCAGATCCGTTTGTTTGACCACGTTTTTTGCCAGAATCATGCGGAGCACGATCTGCCATGGCGGCTCGATAGGGATGGTCACGCCAACCAGATAAGTCTGTTCCGCCTTGTATCCGTTGTAGACCTGGAATTGCGGGTTGGGCAGCTCTGTGGCTCGCCAGTACTCGGACTTGGCGATGCCGAGCTGCTGGCGGATGGCGGCGGCCCGCGGGCTTTTGAGCAGGGTCTCGTCGCAGGCCTGGCGCATGCTGATCGAGGCTTCCGGCCCCTTGCGCTCGGCGGCGGGCGCCGCGGGCTGCACCTCGGCCAGAGCTTGCCGGACGGAGGACAGGATGCCGGCAGCCGCACACAGGCAGCAGAGGACCGCTCCTAAGGCGGTTTTTGGCACTGTCAACCGACCATCGCGCATTTGCCCCAGCCTACAGGCGCTGTTTGATCCACTGGGCTACTTCGTGCCGCAGCGACGGCATCATCTCGTACAACCCGTGCGTGGCTCGTGGGCAGAAGAGCAGCTTTTTGTCCTGGGAAGCAGCCTCCTCGTAAATCCTGCGCGTGTCCTCCGCCCTCACGTAGGGGTCGCGCCCGCCGCCAGCCACCAGCAGAGGCGCCGTGAGCCCGTCCAGCCGCCCGTGGAGCGAGAGACCGGCCGAAAGCTCCGCAATTGCTTCGGGCGAGCCCAGCTCGATGAGCGGCAAGGGCAGCCGAGAGGGAACAAATCGCCTCATCGGTCTGAGAGGCAGTTCGTAGGGCGCGCACAGAGTGGCAACGGCGCGGTAGCGCTCGGGGAACACCACCGAAAGGCTGAGCGCCAGCGCGCCCCCCAGCCCGAATCCCAGCAGTGCCACCCTTTCGGCATCCACGGCGGGGTTGGCTGCCAGCGAGAGATACAGGGCATTGCCCAGGATCTCCTGGCTGAGCGACTCCAGGTGTCCGGCGGCGTTCTCGCCCACACCCGGATAGTCGAAGGAGAGAGTCGCCATACCCTGATTCAACAAGGCGCTCTCGGTAAAGTGGAGCTCCTCCTTGCTGGAGGCGAATGAATTGAGGATTATGACGCAGGGGTGCCCGCCCAGGGCAAACGCGCAGGCGTCGGCAGCGGCGCTGCGCCGGTCGGTGCCACTGCCGGCATCAGTCTGACCGCTCGGAAATGTATCCTCTATATATGGAATGCGCAGATACCCCTTGAGCGCGCCTGCCTGATAAGGAATATCGAGCGGCTGCGCCGGGTGCTCCAGGTGGGGAGCGGCGTGGCGGTAGCTTTCGGCGCAGCGGGCGTAGACCCTGGCGCGCTGTTCCGGGGCGTCCGCCAGCATGAGCTGCGCGTAGAAGCCCCAGAGAGCGGCGTTCAAATAGTGATCACGGGCGCGCGGGCGGAGCCCCAGGTCGTCCCAGTAGCGGGCACGGTTTTCCAGATCCCTGGCGATCCTGTCGAGTAGCCTGGGAAGCTGGCCCGGCTCTTTGACCTGGCGCACGACGAGGTCGAGCTGCTCGGCGTCAAGCCCGTTGGCAACCGCCCGGCGGCAAACCAGTGAGCGAAGCGCCGGCCAGTCAATCAGGTCCAGCAGCCGGCTGAGAACCCCTGGACGCGCGGACGACCGCTCAGGAGCGGTTCTGCCGTGTCTCGGCTCTTTGAGGCGGCGTCTGTGCGTGGATGTGGGCACCGTCAATCTTGAAACAACCGGGCACTGGGCTTGGCGCCCGTTGGCC
>DATNRD010000162.1:0-14047 GCA_036703665.1 Candidatus Obscuribacterales bacterium | reverse complement strand
GAATCGTGTTGACCGTGTCCTGCCCGATAAGCTCCTCGACATAGATGGTGTCGCGATAGGCGGGATTCTTGGTGCTCGTGCTCGCCCAGAGCAACCTCTGGGTCTGAGCGCCCTGCGCTTCCAGAGCCTGCCAGCGCCGGGTCTGGTAAGCGTCCTTATAAATCTCGTAGGCCAGCTTGGCGTTGGCGATCGCTACCTTGCCGGCCAGCTGCTCAATGGTCTCTTTCTCTCCGGCATCCCGCGCTGTTTTTAGCTTCTCTTCCAGAATCGCATCGACGGCAGTGTCTATCCGGCTGACGAAGAAGCTGGCAACGCTTGCCACTTTACTTACATCTCCGCCGCCGGCGGCCAGCTCTTCCAGTCCCTGTATGTAGGCCTCAGCCACATTGCGGTACACGTCTTGCGAGAACAACAGGGTCACATTTACGTTGATCCCGCTGGCGATGAGCCTCTTGACGGCCGGCAGTCCTTCCGGCGTGCCGGGCACCTTGATCATTACGTTTTCTCGCCCGATCCAGCTCCAGAGTCTCTTCGCTTCCTGGACAGTTCCTTCCGTGTTTCTGGCCAGCTCGGGCGACACTTCGATGGACACATAGCCATCCCTGCGATTGGAGTCCTCGTACACCGGCTTGAGAACGTCGGCGGCCGCCTGTATATCGTGAACGGCGAGCCGTTCGTAGACGCCCTTGGCATCGAGATCGGCGGCGGCCGAGCGAATTTCCTCATCGTACTCCGTGCTGCCGGTTATCGCCTTCTCGAATATGGAAGGGTTAGAGGTGACCCCGCGCAATCCGTCCTCTTCCACCAGGCGCTTCAGTTCCCCGCTAGTTATGAGGCTGCGGCGGATATAGTCCAGCCAGACCGACTGGCCGTAATTTCTCAGTTCTACCAGGGCGTTGGTTTGCCGTTGGGTTACAGGGTTCATGCGCTTGTCTCCTGTGTCGTCTCAGGCCTTGTAAGAACGGGCGAACCCCGCGATTCGCTCAGACAGAACGCTGGCAACGCAAGTTACAGCCCCGCACAGGCCGCCGATACCGCATTTGGTGCTACCAAGAACCTCTCCTGCTCCCGAGAAGGGCCAGGCGGCTGCGATTCCGTTACGCGATAATGGTCAAAGATAGCAGATTATGCTGGAAAAGTACGAAATTTAATCTCGCGCTCCCCGCCGGCTGATGCCCATAAAAGGCAACTGAAGCTTGGCAACCGGCCGGCTCATTCAGCTCGCTTCTGCTTGCCGTTCTCCAGGCATGTCCATGCTGCAGTAAGGCGCTCCCTTATCCTGTCAATCCACTCTTCGGTGCTGCTGGCGTGAATTTCGCTTGCATAGAAGGGTTGGCCCACGATGAACTTCAGTTCGGGACGGCGCAAGGATCGCCAGGAGGCAAGGTGCAATTCCTGAAGACCCTGGATACTCACCGGTATGATCGGCACATCGGGGCAGCGCACGCCCAGGTAGCCGATGCCTCGCCAAACCTGATATTCCTTGCTTTGTCCTATCGGTCCGGTCGGGTAGATGGTGACGGTTGCCGCATTGCCATTGTCCAGCAGCTCGCTGGCCCGGCGTATGCCGCCGGCTTCCGGCTCATGCCCTTTGATAAAGGCGATGATCCCGCACAGCCAGGATATCGCCCTCATAAAAGCGGTGCGCGTCCAGAATTGCCCGGCCAGAGACAGCGGAACCAGATGCTGCTTTGTCAGGGCGTCGCGCCAGAGCAGAACAGGCAGGGAGAGCAGCGGGTCCCACTCGTAGAAGTGCCTTATGGCCAGAATGCTGCTGCCGCTCAAGCGTGCGATTCGTTCTCTGCCTTCCACGCGCACCTTGAAGAGCGCGTGGACCAGCAGGAACGCCATGGGGCCGTACAAGTATAAACTGAAGACCCGCTGGAACGAGCGCTGTAATGACGAGCCTATGCAAGCATTGTGCCGCCTCAGGGACTCGGCCACGTGCGCTGGCACCGCATATGGTGCGGGCTGGCAGGGACTGCCGGCAGCGCGATCCTTTTGCTCCGCCGCGCCCGGGCCGTGAAAACTGGACGGCACCGTTTTTTCTTCGAGCTGAATGCCGGCGGAAGCCGGCCAAAATGATTTGAGCGCGTCCGACATGCTTGCCTGCTCCTCATTGCCGACTGCCGCTGCCGGAGCGCCTGAAGCCCGCGGCAGGGCTGCAGTCCGACTTTCATCGGGGATCCGCCAGAGTGTAAGTGAGTGTTGCCTCTTGTTGCGATTCTCGCCGGCTGATCTGTTGCATTGCATCGAGATAGCCCTGCTCGATCAGGCGCCGGGAACGCACTGGTCCAATCTCCAACAGGTGGCTGGATTCGTGATCTTCTCCTTTAAACAAGGTCAAGACTGTTTTCTTGTTGGTGCTGTTTCCGTTGCCGTCCTGACACCGGCAGCAGTGTGTGGCGAGCAGGTCCAGCTCCTTGCGCGCTCCGGCGTAAAGCGAGATATCCACGCATCGGGCGACGATTTGCAGCAGGTTCGAGAAGGGGGATCTCTTCTTAGTAGGCTCCATGAGGACAACGATAAGTTCATCGAAACCGGCCTCCAGCGCAGCCCTTATCGGCGTGTTGGTCACCAGCCCTGCGTCCACCCACTGGCCGCTTCCGTCCAGACGTCGGGGCGGAAACAGCACCGGTATGGCGCAGGTGGCCATGAGGGACTCGACCAGCGCTTCGGTTGTGTACAGCGAGTCGGTGGTGACCATCCGGCTTTCTACTGAGTGCAAGTCTACGGTGAAAAAGGCGACCTTGGTCGGACTCGACTTGAGCTTGCCTAAATTCGCCTGCTGGCGAATCAGGTTCTCCAGCGGCGTGGTGTCGAGCATTCCGAGCCACTTGCCGGTGAGCAGTTGGCGCAGGTGCGACGCGCTGGGCAATCTGATGATGTCCTGCGGTCGCAAGCCGCACCACAGCTCTTCCAGGCGCTCGAGCTCACCCTGAGCAATCATGACGGCGTTCAACGCGCCGACACTGGCGCCGAAAATGTAGTCGAAGCACATGCCGCTTTCCAAGAGCGCTTTGACTACGCCTACTTGATACGCACCGCGCCCGCCGCCACCGGAGAGCACGAGCGCTCTCGTGCGCCTTTGGTCGGTACGAGTGCGTGCAAAGCCGCCGTCTTTCATGGAAGGGGGACCCCAGAGCCGCCAAACATCAGGAGAGGATTTCTCCACTCCACCAAATTTCTCGACCCGTCACGTCTTTGATACTTAGATCTTACAAAAGTGCCCTGGTGCGTCCAGGGTGACCGGGCGGGTTGTAAAGATAATTGAAGTCCGCCCGGTGACCGCCTGGATTGCCGTGATCATGACCATGAAAGCCTCATCCGCGGCTGAATTTCGAGCATCGCTGCTGTTCCCGGACTGGGCGGGCGGGGGCAACAGATATATATGGTTTGCCAGAGCAGCGACCGCCCTCCCGGCATTTCGTGCCCGAGGGGGAGCGCTCAGCATGGCCGGCCGATGGGCCGGCAGGACGATGTTAAGGGATGTTGCAAGATACTCGGATAATGCATAGACGCGCCGAACGGGCCGGGGATAACCTGGAGAGAAGACAGACAGGAGCATCTTTGCGGCGGACGCTCGGACCTGCGCCTGAGCGCAGCCAATCGCTGAGGCTCCTGTAATGCTTATTGCGCGGCTTCCTGTCTTTTCGAGCCTGCCACGTCGGAACTTGGGAAGTACGGTTGACGGAGGTCACGGATTTGGGCGGCACAACTGACGCTTGCCGGTACGTTCCTGGTTGCCAAAGACTGGGAATGTGCCGAAAAGGTCGGGCTGCCCGCCTCTGCCCGGGGTGAAAACCTTGCCGGAGGGGCGGTCGGCGGTGCGCCGGTGGGAAATGCCTGGAATTTCCGGGAATCTGACCCTACGTGCCCGTGTCGGGAAATCCGCAATCATGCCGGACCAAACCGTCTTACACTCGGGAGCAGAGGGCCATGGCAGCATCGAAAGAGGGCAGCAGCAACGGAAATCAAGGCGGTCTTGCGGGGCCCATCAAGCGCTTGCTGGCGCTGTACGAGGGAGACTCTGAAAACGAAGAAATAAGAAGGCTCCTCATGGAGATGGAGTCTATCGCCGAGCGCGTGGACGGCAAGACGAAATCCTCGGAAGTAGCCGGGCAGGCAGCCAGCACAGGCGTAACCGGCAGCGGCTGAAAAATGGTGAAGGAGATGCAAATGTCCAGGGCAACCAAACGACGAGTGGTGATCACGGGAATTGGGGCTGTCACTCCTGTCGGAGTTGGGCGGAAGGATTTCTGGAGGTCATTGCTGGAAGGTCGCAGCGGAGTGCGCAAAATCAGCTCCTTCGATCCTGACGATGTCGGCCTGGATGTGAAGATTGCCGCCGAAGTGAGGAATTTCCAGATCTCGGACTTCTTTCCGGACAAGCGCAAATCCGCCGTCATGTTGAAGGATATGGACCGCGTCACCCTCTTTGCCATGGCCGCGGCCAGGCTGGCTCTGGAGGATGCCCGGCTGGAGGTGAGGAAGGCCAACCCCGAGCGCGTGGGCACCTTCATTGGCACCGGCGTTGGTGGACTGGCGACGATCACCGCTCAGCAGGCCACGCTTCTTGCCGAGGGCCCGAAGAAGATCGGGGTCCGCTCGGTAATCAGGATGATGTCTAATGCGCCGGCCGGGCAAGTGGCCATCGAATTCGGCGCCAGGGGCAGGGCAAAGAGCGATGTAACGGCGTGCGCCAGCGGCCTGGACTCACTCCTTGATGCGTACATGTACATCAAGAGCAATCGTGCGGATGTGATGATTTCCGGCGGCGCCGAGTCTTGCATCGACCCTCTGGCCATCGCCAGCTTTGCCAACATGATGGCACTGTCCCGCCGCAACAATGAACCCGAGAAAGCCAGCCGACCGTTTAATGCCGATCGCGACGGATTCGTAATGGGAGAAGGGGCGGTCATCCTCATCCTGGAGGAGCTTGAGCACGCTCTCAAAAGAGGCGCCCCGGTCATAGCCGAAATTGCCGGTGGTGGCGCCAGTTGTGATGCGGCTCATATAGTCGCTCCCGATGAAACCGGCGAGGGCGTCGCCAGGGCGATCCGCGAAGCAATTGACGATGCCGGGATCTCAACCGGCGAAATAGGCTACGTCAATGCCCATGGCACCTCCACTCGTTTGAACGACGAACGGGAGACGCTTGCGCTCAAGTCAGTGTTCGGCAGGCGCGCGTACGAGATTCCGGTTTCCAGCGCCAAGTCCATGGTCGGGCATCTGCTTGGGGCAGCCGGCCCTGTAGGCGCGGCCGCCAGCGCCCTTAGCCTGGCGGATCAAAAGGTCCATCCCACAATCAATTACGAGATGCCCGATCCCAACTGCGATCTGGACTACGTGCCCAACGTCGCCAGGCCGGCAAGCATCAGGTATGCGCTGGTCGAGGCGCTCGGATTCGGGGGCCACAACACCGCGCTGGTACTGGCGCGAGCCTAGAACGGTTCTTGATTGACAAGAGAGATCATTGAGCAAACCTCTTGTGTTATTCTCAACCCCTCGGACCGGGCATCATGAATGAGCCGCCAAGTGCGCGCATTACTAATCCTGCTCACCCTTCTTCTTCTGGCGCCGGCGGCTCGAGCCGGCTCCGCCGAGCATGCCTTTCAGATGTGGACGCCGGTGTTCGTCGACGTGCCAATCCTCAAGCCCAGGGTAAGGGGTTACTTCGAGGTCAACCCCCGCCTCAATGACGGCCTGGACGGCATGAGCCAACTGCTGGTCAGGCCGGCGCTCGGCTATAGATTCAATCAGCACGTAGCTACCTATGCCGGCTACGCCTGGATCACCAACTATCCGACTGGATTTTTCCAGGAGCAGCGCATATGGCAGCAGCTCGGGCTTGGCTTTACTGCTTTCCGCTGCGGCGTCCTCAACAGGATGCGCCTGGAGCAGCGGCTCATCGAGCATACCGACGGCGCGGCTGCGGTCCGCTATCGGCACATGATCAGGCTTGCTGTTCCACTGTTCCAGACGCGATGGTATTTGGTCGGGTTCGATGAGCTCTTCATTAACTTCAATTCCGTGAGCAACGCCGTGCAATCCGGCATCGATCAGAACCGCATCTATGTCGGGCTAGGCCGGCAGATTTCTCGAAATCTCAGAACCGAGGTCGCTTACCAGCAGCAGTACGTTAACCGCAGAGACGTTGCCGATGACAAGGCAAATCACATTCTTATGACCTCCCTCTTCATAGATTTTTAGCGGGGGCGCAGCGGGCGGCTGGTCCCGCCGTTTCCAGATGGGCGCGGCTCCGGCCTGCCCGCGCCGGTTCATGTCAACCCGGTGCGGCCATGTCGGCCTTCATCAACTCTTTGAATATGAACTGATCGAACAGGAAGGCATCGGGGGAGATCTTGAAGTCGCCTGCGAACGGGTAGGTGTACGCGGCAACCAGGAAGATATTCAATGACAAGGTAATGGCCACCAGCGCCGTCATCAACACTTGCGAGGCAAGGTTGTCCAGCCCGAAGAAGTAAGTAAATACGATAGTCAGCACGCCGCCGGCGACGATGACGCTCCACAACAGCGGTGATACGCCATTTCTGTTGGCCAGCAGGCGGTCTCTGCGGGCATCGCCAAGTTCGCCAATCTCCGCAAGCATGGCAGCGTAGGCTGCTTTTTGCCCTTCTGTGCCCGGCTCGTACTGGCGGACGGTCTGCCACAAATGGTGCAGGCGCGTGGCAGCCTTAGGGCTGTGACGGAAAGCCTCCATTGCTTCCCATTCCTCATCGACGACGGCGGTCACGTATTCCAGGCACAAGGCGCGCACGGCCTGTCTGGTCTTGTCGGGGAACCAACCGGCGTAATGAAAAATGTCGACCACGGAATTTGCCTCGGCCTCGGCGTTTTGGCGAGCCTGCTGAACGTTGGACTGGGCATCGACTACGACAAAGGCGAGCAGCACGGCGTAGAGCGTGCCGATAACGGAGAGCAGGTAGCCGGCCACCTCATGATGTGACTTGAGATAAGCGTGGTCGACGAAGCGCCGCACGAGCAGCAAACCGGCTACGGCAAGCAACGTGCTTGCCCCGACCACCAGGCAGCTAAAGACAATCCCTCCCCACATCGTCGACCTCACTTGACTTCGCGCACCGCAACCAATCAGACTCTATCGTATTGAGCAGCGATAGGCTACGTAGCCTGCGCCAGGACACAGATCAGCCAAGCGAGCCCTGCGCAACCGAGATTCTTGGGGCGCCCAGCCTGCCCAGAGCGGACGCTGTCTCTGGCAAGCCTTGCCAGCCTGAGTATGCGGCGGGCTTCCTCCGAATGACAGGTTCCGCACGCCTTGCGTATCTGAAGTTATGGGCAGACTGACAATGAAAGGCGCCCAGCAAGTCCAGCGGGCGCAGCGGCTAGAATGCCTGAGGTAGCGCTTGCCGGAACGTTGTGGAAGCACGGGCGGGCGGCCCGCCCCTCTACGAAAGTTGCCCGTGGGAATCGCAATGATCACCACATGGGCGGTGCAGGTGACCGCTTACCAGATAATCTATGTGATCGCTGTGTGGAACAGCATCATGCCCGCAGCCCGGACCGTGAACATGGGTAGCCTCATGGCTGCCGCACGAGTGGTCCGGCGTGCAGTTGCTGGCGTTGGCGGACGATTCAGACAAATTGTGGTCGTCGATGTGATCATCGTGCACGTGATGCAGATGACCATCATGCAGGTAGTCAGTGTGACCATCGTGCTGGATAGCGGTGTGTCCGCACGTAGCACCATGCTTGTGCTCGTGTCCAGCATGAGGGGTGCAAGCCATGCGTCATTCCTCCGTGAAAGTCGAACATGGGTGTATGCCCTCCTTTCATTCTTGCTGCTGTGTGGATCATTGTCAATGCGAAAGCTGCGCGATCTGCCGATGCGCTTATCGAAACCTACTGCCGGCGCGAAATCTTCCCGATCCTCAGGTTTCGATCTTGAGACAATCAACGAATGCACTGAGAACGGTTTTCATTGTCCAGTGCCTTGGTGAGCCGGGCGATGGTCATCGTTCGCGCACGCAGATAGTGTCAAATGCGGTATCAGAGCCGGATTGGCGCAACCGCGTATAGGCGACGGTCAGAGTGCTCCGTATTTCCTCAGCGGGCCGGTAAGTGTCCAGGAGCGGCTTTTGGTGATCGCGAACTTGAGCCTGCTGAGGTAGATGAGGTACTCGGTTTGATCGTCCCCGATAGACGAAGGCATGTCGTATACAGCATCGGAGTTGCGGGACGTGGAGGCGGACAAGGCGCGGTTTAGATCTCTGAGAGGCTTGGTTATTCGCCAGGATGGGCTGGCGAGCATTTCCCTGATTTCGGCTTCCAGGGCGACAATCTGCTCTCGCAGTCTAATCGGCTGAGCGTGCGCCGAGACCGTTGGGCAGGTATGCGCATCGGCAATAGGACCTCCTCTGGCAGCTCGACGCAGAGCATAGAAGGCAAGCTGTCGGAAATCCTCGGGGGAGACCTGCGGCAGTGCCCGCTTGATTTCCGAAGTGCCGACTTGGAAGCTTACCTCGGACATCTTGCTGATTTCTGCCGCGATGCCGTCCACGGCAGTGTCTATGAATTCTTGCTTGCTCAAGCCCAGCCTGGCGAACAGCGCCTCATGCTTGCTGCCCATTTTCAAGGTATCGGTGGCGAACAGAAGACTGGCGATATTGCTGCTGGTGGCACTGGCGCTGTGAAGCCTGAACTTGCACAAGGGAGCGGGGTTTCCGTAATAGGTTCCGGCCAGCAAGAGCCTCACCCACATCTCGAGATCGCCGACGTGATGAAAAGACTCGTCAAAGCCCTCCCCTGCCAGCCTGCGGGGAAACATGACTGCACAAGGCTCGCCGATGCGATTGACGATTGGGAATAAGCATGTGCGAATCACTTCCTCGCCGGGTATGACCACGCCCGTCGGCAGCGCGACCCTGAAAAGCTCTTCCAGATAATCTGGAACGTGCTCCACCCCATGCTCATTGATGAAAGTGCGCCCGCCGCTGAACAACGATACGCTCGGGTGTCGCTCCATGACCTCGACGGCGGTGGCCAGCATGGTCCTGGCAAGAACGTCGTCCTGGGCGAATGGCTTGATGAATTTCCCATGAGCAAGCCTGATGCACTGATTGTAATTTGCGAATAGTCCCAGACGCCGCTGGTTTTGCCAGCAGCGGATACGTTTGTCGCGCCGGGCATAGTCTTTCGCGATCTCGTACGAAGAGTCCGCTGATTGATCGTCGGCAATGAGCAGCTCAAAGTCTTCATGCGTCTGACTGAGCACGCTCTCGATCGCCTCCGCCAGGTAGGTTTCGCCATTGAACACTGGCAGGCAGACGGACACCTTCGGGGCAGTGCCGGCGGGCGGCTCGAGGGAGGCGGGCGCCGCTTGGACGGACGGCTTAGCCGCTTGCGCGGACCGGCGCTGTCTGGCCAGCCGGGCGACAAACGCCCCTACGGGAGCCAGCCGTTCGAGGTTAGGCAGGAGGCTGCTGGTCAGTGCTTCCAGGGAATACAGGCGCCGGATCGTCTCCTGACCTCGCGCCGCCCTGGCCAGCGCTTCTTGCCTGTTCGAGAAGATCGTGCGCATGTGCTGGGCGGCTGCCTCTACATCTGGCGAGGCCCAGGAGTGGCCTCGGATGTAGGGACCGTAATCTTCCTTGATCTCGACCAGCTCGTATGGGACCGGCCATGAGTTTTCATCAGACATAAAGTCCATGTTGCCGGACCAACCTGTTGCCACCACCGGTTTGCCGGCAAGCAGCGCCTCGGCTATAGTCAGTCCGAAGCCCTCTGACCTGTGCAGCGACACATAACAATCGCACAGCTGCATGAGAGCGTCCAGTTCTTCTTTGCTCGTCTCGCCATCGAACAGGGTGATGTTGCCGGCTGTCGCTGCTGCATCTTCCAGGCGCCGCCGGTAGTCAGGCCAGGCGTGGGTGTTGGAGACCTTGAGCAAAAGTCGGGCATTGTCGCTGGGTGAGAACGCCATCCTAAAGGCCTCGATGGCGGCCAGGGGGTTTTTCCTTTCCGGTACGCTGTTGAAGTCGCAGGTGAAAAAAAAGATAAACGCATCATCGGGCAGACCGAAATGCGCGCGGGTCAAGTGTCCGGGCGCGGCAAGCTGCACCAGTGGTGGTACCAGATAGACGGGCAACGAGAAATGCTCCTGGAAGGCCTTCTGCACAAATGTGCTGCCCGCCCAGAGCTCGTCGAACATGCCGGCGCGAAGCCGCCAGCCCGATGGCGGCGCCCCTTGCAGCTCCCACCACCAGGCTCCGATGTTGTATCCGGATGCCAGACACGCATTGCCCAGCCGCCTTTCGGCTAAGGCGACCTCCATGGGGTTTGTCACGATGAGATTGATGTCACCGGCAGGGTGCAGGATAGCTACCCCCCGACTGCTTCTGGCTTCCGGCCCCGGGAGACGCTCTTCCACCATGTCCGAGAGGTCGCAGGCGGACAGGGCGGTGCCTGTTCTTTCCAGGGCCAGGCGGTAGCCCCGGGCAATCTGGCCCAGACCTTTGTGGCTGCTCAGGTAACCAATCAGATTGACGTGAGGACGCAACTCAGTCACCGCTCGTGGGCGGGGGGAGCGTGCGGCGCGCGGCAGCGCAGCTGGCAGCCGTAGGTTCCCCCAGGGTGAGCCACGCATTATAGCAATGGAGATTGGTTGCTTCGTGAGGACGTGATCATGGAGCGTCGCCCCGGGTGCCCGCCTTCATTTCGTGAGCAGATAGACGTCTTGGTGCGGGTTGCCGCGGGCACCATGCCGGCGAAAGTCCAAGATTCGCCAGTGGCTGCCTAACACCCGGCGGACGTGCCGGTCAGACTGCATGGCGAAGCATTCGTTGGAACCGGCCAGCTCGGGGCGACGAACGACAAGCTGACCGTCCAGGAAACGATCGCGCTCCTCTTCGGTCAAGATTCTCATGTAATCCGGATGGTCGCCGTGAGTGGTCACAATCAAGCAGCCCCCGGGCTTGAGTATGCGCGCAAATTCAGACATCCAGGCAATCTGTTGTGGCTCGGGCAAGTGGGTCAATACCGAAAGAGCGTAGATGAGGTCGAAGCTCTCGGAATCGTGCTCCGTCGGCGGAGCCGGCCCGTTCAGGTAAATGCGCCCGCGCGGCAGCGCATTGCTGAGCCAAGCCACAAGCTGGTCGTTGCAGTCCGTACCGTGGACGGGGCGACCGATCATTTTTGCCAGGTACCTGAGAACTCGCCCGCAGCCGCAGCCGAAGTCGAGTATGTCCTTAAAGGATGTGATCTCCATGCCGTTGGTGCTGAGCAGCTCGATAATGCACTCGGCTCCCGCCCTGCCGAGCTCCAGAAATGGAAGCAGGTCCGTGGTGCCGGCTACGAGCAGGCGCAAGTGGGGCGGCGGCAACGGCAAGTCAGTGGCGGTGAAATCCAACTCGCGGCAGAGGCGCTCGAAGCGTTCTTCTGCGTCCGCATTCGTTCCGGTCGTGCTGTCAGCGACCATGGGTGTCTCCAGCTACAGAGGCAGCGCGCGATCCCGAGTGCACGGCTTGAAGGTGATTGACCGAACGGCGAGCCCCAGGGCTCGCCCGTCCGCGGAGCCATAGCGCCCGGGCAGGAACGGCTGGCAGGCGAGGACCAGATGATGGATACCGGCGCCGCGCCCGAACTGCGATGAACGGACTCGGAAAACGAGGCGGTCCTCGCCCGATTGCAAAAGCTCCAGCCGGCTGCCGTCCAGGTATGCAGCCGGACGGGCGTCCGAATGGGCGGGGCGGAAGGGCAGGATGGACAGTTCCAATTCATAGTCGGCCGGGCTCACCGCTACACGTACCACGGATACTGGCTGGCTCCAGCGATATGGCTTATCGTGCCAATACTCCAGGGAGTGAAATCCCACCAGGTACTGCTCGAGCGAGTCACTGGCGCTGTAGTGGTGACGGGGTGGGCAGGGCTGGTCGTCTGCTGGTTTCGAGCTGGCAAAATAACGGGTACGGAAGTATCGCACCAGCCCGGTGTACCAGTAATCACGGAAGGCATTGTAGCAGCGCTCCCGGTCGAAACGTTGCCAGAATCTTACCTTCCATTCATGCTGGAGCAGCTTCGCGCGCGCCTTGATGCACTGCCATTCTGCCCCGAAGGTGGCTAGCAGCGACAGGTCGATGAGTTCCGGTAAACGCGCCCAGACGGTAACGTCACGGGGACGCTGCTTGAATTCAGCCAGCGTGTAGTGCAGCAACGCGCGGAAGCGCACGCGGGCAATGGCGGGGGTGAAAAAGTCTTTCTCCAGCCATTCCGGCGCTACGCCCAGGTATTGTTCGCAGTGACTGGCTGGAAACGTGTCGCGGTACACACATTCTCCGTGGATGAACTCGCCTGTGGGATGCATGATGTCCGCCAGCGAGACGGAGTTCCAGTGCCTGACGATGGCGTTGCGGGCATAGCCCAGCCTCTTTCCCAGTTGATGAAGACGAATCCCCAGCGCTCTTTCGGCAAACAGATGGAAGTCCGGATCGAAGCCGCCCACTTCCAGATACAAGGCCCTGTCTATCGCGCAGCCTCGTTCGGCTATGCGATGCCAGTGATCTTGCTGCGAGTACAGCGGGATTTCATGCTGGTATATGCGCTCCTGCATTTCGCCGACCCAGGTCTCGTACAGCCCTTCACTCATGCAGCAGGCGCCGACGTAGTCTCCTTCGGTCAAGAAGGTGAGCATCGCTGAGAGGCAAGTGGGTGTCCCTACTGCGTGGGCTTCGGTGAAAAAGAGAAACTTTCCCTTGGCCAGGCGGGCTCCTTCGTTGTAGAGGAAGAAGTCGTTATGCGAATCGAGCCGAACGAGCGAATCATGTGGTGTCAAGAGCTGCCTGACGGCCGGCTCCAGGGAAGCGCACTTGTCGTTGCTCAAGACAATTACTTCGTACCGATGGCGAGGATGCGTCTGCTTCCTACACCAGCTATCAATACTTTCGTGCCAGTGTCCCCGGTGCTCGGGAAGCGGAATGATAACGGAAAAGTCTAAGACTTCTTTCACCGACGGCGGATTGGTTTGAATGGTGCGCGGCTGGCCGCCAGGCAACAATACAACAAAAGCGGCGCCATAGTAGCAGTGTGAACGGGCTGAGTGCCCCTGCCCCTTTCCATCACGAGCGCAAAGGCCGTCACCCCCCTGAAATATCGCTTAAGTGAAGCGGGACGGCGGCATCCTTTACGATAATGGTGCCGACCTTACAGGCAGCAGAGGCTGACTGCCGTGGGTGGTCTTAAGACGGAGTTACTTAGAAATAAGCAGCCCACTGGTTCCGATCATGCTGTCCGGGTCTGGCCGTAATGGCTCGACCTTGCTCATGCAAATCCTGGGCAGCGCGCCTCAGTGCGTATTCAACCGGATCTATCCATTCGAGGTCCGCACGCTCACCTACATGGCGAAGGTCGGGGTTCTCTGGGAGAGATTCGAGTCCCGGACTTCGTCGACAGGGCCGCCGCCCTACTACAGCTTTTCTGAATCGGTGCTCGGACCGCCACCCTGGAGCCACCTGCCGGGCACGTGCGATGATGCTTCCGGGCTTCCTGTGGCTCAGGACATGATTCTCAAACTCTGGGAAGCGGCCTCGGGCGCTTATTCGCGTATCAACCCGGGAGCGCTTGCCTACGCGGAAAAGGTTGCTCCATGGGTGCCGCCATTGATAAGAGACGTGCTGAGGAGCTACACCGTCTATCTGTTTCGCGATCCCCGTGACGTCTTCCTTTCTGCTAACGCCTTCATGCGCAAGCGCAATTACTTGAGCTTCCGTCGGCAGCCCGGCGATTCGGATCTGGAGCACGCCATCAGCCTGAGCCGGGGGCTGCTGTCAGCTTTTGAAAACTATCGCGCCAGCAAAAAACGCTCCGATTGCTGTTCAATCCGCTATGAGGACCTGGTTAGCGATCCCGAAAGGGCGACCAGGCACTTGCGGGAGGCTACGGGAGTTGAGCCTCAGGACTTCTTTCCACGCGAGCACCGTGAGTCTCACGGTACTTCCGCGACCGTGGAAGCTTCCATTGGTCGTTGGCGGCGGGAACCGCTCGCCGCTCCTGTGCGGGCCTGCCTCGAGAG
>DATNRD010000161.1:0-4114 GCA_036703665.1 Candidatus Obscuribacterales bacterium | reverse complement strand
CCCAGGCACGCCAGGTAAGCATCGCCGCTACCGCCTGCTGCTGCTTGCCGCCTTAAGGCTTCCGCCCGGTCGTGCTTGTTCTGAGCCTCGAGGAAGATGATGTGAAACACCAGAAAGCGCCTGTCCTTCGGATAGAGACGGTGAGCCTTCTCGGCCAGCCTGCCCGCCTCACCCAGGTCGAGTGTGGACAGGCGCGAGCAGAGCACGGCAAACAAGGCCTCCGGGTCGCCTTCCGCGAGCTCTCCGGATTTGAGGAATTCCTGCGCTGCCATCGATTTCCAGCCCAGCCTGGCGTAATACGCTCCCAGGAGCAGGTGGGACTCCCAGGACTGCCGGTGGCTTTCCACGATGGCCTTAAGGCGCTCCTGTCCCCGCTTGCTCGACATAGCCTCCTGGATGAGCGAGTCGATCTCCTGCCGGGAGCGCGGCAGGCTGTCGGACTGCGACCACGACTGTCGCGCCTGGCAGCTCCCTGAGGCAAAGGCAAGAAACAGGGTAAGGGCGGCAATGACCACCAGAAATCTTCTCCGGGGTTTCATATTAGAACCGCCCCTTTTTCATGGTGCTAATGTAAATCATGCTCAGAGGCGGATGCGCCGTCAGCGATTGGCAGGTGACGGCGCAGACCACCGTGTCGGACTCGGCGCGCATGGTGCTGGCCCCGGGCGCGTTGACCGCGTAAATCTGCCTGGTCAGCTTCTCTCCAGGCTCCTCCAGCTTGAAGCCGGCTTGCGGCAGGGCACGCTGGTACCACGCGACAATCTGGCTGACGGGGTCGCGGGTCTGCAGGGTCAGCTGGCCTAAGTCGTCCTTCACCTGGCTGACGAACCGCGGGGTGGCGGTTTTAAGAAACCTGGTATCACTGCCGCGAAAGAGAGGCACCGGGAAGCTGGGCGGTGCCTGCCCGACCGGCAGCCATTCGATTGTCTGCTCGGAGAGCTGCTGCGCTTCCGGGATTGTAGATCGGATCAAATCGATCCGCGCTGGATCCAGGTTGGCTTGCTGCGATGCCTTTTCGATTGCTTGATAGACTTCGCTCTGCGCCAGGGCGGCGCCGGCCAGGCCGGATACCAGGAGCAGGCAGCAGGCTGACAGCCCGCTTGCCGCTTTGGCGGGAGCTGTGGTGCGGCGACATATCATCTTCCGGTCCTCATCTTCCGAGACTGCCAATTCATTTTCTAGAATCCAAACTGCGCGTCACACTTGCCGAATGTCTCCTCTCCACAGAAGCAGTCCTCGGGCTCGTTCCAGGGACCGCTGAGCTGCCCGTTCTTGGTGCAGCGCTTCTCGATCCTGGCTGCCAGAACCAGTTCGCCCAGGATGCTGCTGCTGCCGCTTGCCGGCGTGAAGCGAAACACGTCCTTGAGGCAAACGCGCGCCGGGTAATTGTTGGACCAGTCCGACGACCACTGGCTGTCCCAGTCTTTCTTCGGATCGACGAGCCTGTAGCTGCGCTTCACTTGGTCGGCGGCGGTGCGTCCCAGGTATTCGTGCTGTGACGGCTGGCCGTCAGCGGCTGCGCTCTTGCTAATCCAGTCGGGGAGAGGGACACCGTTGGTGCTGGTGGAGAGCTTGAGCTCCTGGCTGTCCTCGTCGTAAAAGATGTAGCCGTCCTGGCCGAGCGCAAGCCTGTCTTGAGAATTCTTCAGGATTTCCTCGACGTTGTATCCTGCCGGTGCAATTTCGAACAGGCGCTGGAGGAGATCGTCATAGATGGGTCTTATCTCGCGCTCGTCCCGGCGGTCGAAGAGCAAGGAACGCACGCTGCCGTCCTCCGTGAATTCCTTGAATGGGCCGCCGGCGGCCACCGTCAGGAGGCTGGCTTCATCGGCAGGGGTCTTGATCAGCCTCATTCCGGAATAACCGTTTTCACCCTCTCCGGGATCGACAGCCAGGTTGGTTCGCAACACATCCTGGTTGATGTCCGAGAATGCCCAGTGGAACAGGTAGGCAAAGAGAAAGTCCCTGTCTATCCAGTTGAAGAAGAACCACTGGCTGAATGCCACGGCGCTGACCGTTCCGCGAGTCTCGTACGCGGCTGCATCGAGCAGGCTGGAGATCAGCATGGCCAGCCAGGTCGGCCAGTATTTGTCGTTCTGCCAGTCATAAAAGATCGAATTCATGCGGGCGTTGGATTGCCTTACGGTGCCGTATCCATTGACCCGCAGGCAACCGGGCGGATCCATGGCCGACTTGTGCGTGATCAGCC
Organism: Candidatus Obscuribacterales bacterium; assembly: GCA_036703665.1. Classification (GTDB taxonomy): domain Bacteria; phylum Cyanobacteriota; class Vampirovibrionia; order Obscuribacterales; family Obscuribacteraceae; genus DATNRD01. The sequence continues at coordinate 1,905 of DATNRD010000161.1, read as the reverse complement.
CTTCGATCTTTTCGGGTCCCTCGACGAACTGATGGATCACCGGCGTGTAAGAGAAGGTGAGCTTGGGGGTCAGCGATGAGGTGTGGATGGGGCCGTTCAGGCTCAAGCTGAGGAAGGGGTACTTGAGGTAACAGCAAACCATCTGGTCGGTCGGCTTGGGCAGAATGCCGGCGAAAACCGAGTGATTGCACTCGTCGTCGAAGACTACGCAATTGAGCCACTTCAAGAAAGTAATCAGCCTGAAACCGAATGTGGTGCCCCAGGGAATCTCCACCGGGTTAAGCATCGTGCGCGCAAAGGCCGTCCTGGCCGTGTCGTTCCAGCCGGCGGTCGGCGACGCTATCGACTGCAGGTTCTGGAGCGCCGCCTGCGTTGTCTGCGCTGTGCCAAGAAGGTCTCTGCCGCTCAGGCTCCCGGCCACGGAAAGTCCCAGCCTGACCGCATCGTTGTCCAGCGTCTGGCCCAGCTGCTCCCGGGCGCCCTCGATCTGTTGGGCGGTCTTGTTGATCAGCTGTTGCTGCTCGGCGCTCGGGCCGGTTATGGTGAGCGATCCATAGCGCAGGGCCTGGAAGCGCATGGACAAGACTTTGTTCGTGTATTCCAGGACGTGCTCGTCGGTCTGAAGCGAGCCGCTCTTGACTCCGGGCAGGTTTTTGACCCTGATGAAGCCTCCACCGGTGGGCGGCAGCGGCACGGACTCGTCCGGCCCGCCGCTGGCCGAGGCGATCTTCGCCACGGCGCAGGAGGTGTTCTTCAGCTTCCTGGCGCCCTTTTCCTCGACCTCTATCGGCACCTGAGCGGTGAAGCTGAAGGCATTCGGAGGAACGGACTTGTCCAGCTCGGATGAACCGGTGGCAGGCGGGACGGAGGCCGCGAAGTCCAACTCGGCCACCACGCGCGGGAACTTGCCATGACTGAGAGGCACGAACATGAAGGTAAGCGGCTCGCCGCCCGACAGAGCTACCCTGATGGGCACGTAGCCCTTGAGGAAGATGCGATCGCCGGAAATCTTGTAGACCTCATGCCCATCTTGATGCTTGGCGTCGAGCAGTTGCTGGTAGGCGAACTCGCCGGTGCTTTGCACCTGGATGCCGATCGGGATGTTGATGTCATCCTCGGCATCCATGTAGGCTACCCGGTACCCGGTCGATTCGAAGCGCGTGCCCCCCAGCGGAGCGTTAGCGTTGGCAAACTTTTCAAAGGTAGACTTGAGCGAGCCGCCGGCGTCGGTCTTGAGCTTCTCGGTCAGCTTCTGGCTGACGGCAAGCGCGTCGCGGTAAGTGCTGCGGGCCTCACCGGCCAGCGTCACCGGATTGGACGCCTTGCCTGACTCGATCATGCGTTGAGCATTGAGGGCCACCAGTAGCGCCTGGGTCCAAACCCTGTTGATGTTGGCCAGGCTTATGTAGCGCTTCTCCCTGGCCACCAGTTGGAAGCGCGCCCGAGCCGATGCTGGAGCCTCTGTGGAAAGGTCGACCGACGGCTCTACGAGCGACTGCCTGGCTGCAGCCAGCACGCCGGCGTCGAGAGCGTTTTGTGCTTCCTTCGAACCGGTGATATACCGGATCAACAAGAACAGAGCGACACCGAGTATGATGATCACCGCAGCCAGCGCTATGGCCAACGGAATCGAGGCTCCGCGCTGCTTCTCACTGGCACGATACTGCGACATGAATCTTCCCCCGCATTTCCCCAGGCTGGCACTATATGTGGTGGCGGCTCCCTATTCTCCTGCTGGCTGCTTTCAGTCGAGTGACATGTGATTCTAGCATCACAATCGCAGCCCGGCCCCGTCTTTACTTGGCTCCAGGAGTGAGCGCCACGATCGGCTCGACTGATTCGCAGACGAAGGTCGCGCTGCCCTGGCCGGGCAGGAACCAGATAGGAACCGGCGGAATAGCACGC
>DATNRD010000160.1:0-10436 GCA_036703665.1 Candidatus Obscuribacterales bacterium | reverse complement strand
AGTCATTCGCTCTTCCGGCGGCAGAACCTTCAAGCGACGAATGTCGCCCAGAATGGCCCGGGCATGACGCACCGCTTCGACAACGTCTCCCGTGCCGGCCTCGCCCTTGGTGCGGATCATCGCCGCCCCTTCGCCGATGCGGCGAAGAGCCTCGCCCAGATTGCGCGCGCCGCAGACAAACGGAATGGTGAATGCTTTCTTGTCAATGTGAAACTCCTCGTCCGCGGGCGTCAGCACCTCACTCTCGTCGATGCAATCCACACCGATGGCCTCGAGTATTTGCGCCTCCACGAAGTGCCCGATGCGAACCTTAGCCATGACCGGAATGGTCACCGCCTCGATGATCTTCACGATCAGCTCCGGGTCGCTCATGCGCGCCACACCACCGGAGGCTCTGATGTCGGCCGGGACACGCTCGAGAGCCATAACAGCCACGGCGCCAGCCTCTTCAGCGATCTTCGCCTGGTCCGCCGTGACGACATCCATAATTACGCCGCCCTTGAGCATCTGGGGCAGTGCCCGCTTAACCAGATCAGTGCCGGTCCTCGGCTGCCTGTCCTCCATCTGTTTCGTCTCAGTCACCATATTCGGTACCTCTCCTGCTTATGCTTAAACTGCATCATCAAATCAATGCCGCCTCGTTGCCCCGTTCCAGAGCCGGCAATCCCCTGCCCGCCCTTGTTCTGGTCGACAGGTAGGCGGCAAGCGCCCGTCCCAGCCTGGCTATGCCTTCCTCGATTGCCGGCTCGTCGTGCTGAATAAAGGAAAGACGTAAGTGCTCCTGCCTGTCTCCATTGAGGAAAAAGGCGTCTCCCGGACTGAAGATGACGCCCTGGCGCTCGGCAAACGAGAGCAGCTCCCGCGACGACAGACCGGCAGGTAGAGCCGCCCAGAGAAACAAACCTCCGTCCGGCTTCGACCAGCGCACCTGGCTGCCCAGATGCCTGACAATGGCATTGCACATGGCGTCACGCCGCTTGCGATAGGCGCTTCTGACCAGCTCGAGATGGCGTCTGTAGAGGCCGCGCCTGAGATATTCGGCCATGACTGCCTGGGCAAGCGAGTTGGTGGAAAGATCACAGGCGCGCTTGGCCAGTCGCAGCCTGACCATGACGGGCTCCGGTGCCACCAGCCATCCGAGCCGGAGCCCCGGGCACAGGGCCTTGGAGAAGGTGCCCTGGCTGATGACGGCACTGCGGTCGGCATCCAGGGCTCGAAGCGACGGCAAAGGCATGCCGTCATAGCGCAGGTCGACAACGAAATTGTCTTCCAGAATCGGCAACCTGTAGCGTCTGGCCAGAGCCAGCAACTGCGCTCTGCGCTCCATGCTCAAGGTTGCACCGGTCGGATTCTGGAAGGTCGGCATAACGTACAGCAACTTGGCCGAATGCCTGCTCAAGACGGACTCCAGGACATCGACCCGCAACCCTTGCGCGTCCACCGGAACAGGCACGCAGCGAGCCTGCGCGGCGCTGAATATGCAATTAGCCCAGACATACGTGGGCTCCTCGATGAGCACCACGTCGCCCGGATCTACCAGCGTCTTGGCCACCAGGTCGATTCCCTGCTGGGAGCCGCTGACGATGAGCAACTCCTCGTCGCCAACCGCCGGACCCTCTTCAGACAGGTATTGGCGCAGTTGCCGGCGCAGCGCCGGATGCCCCTCGGATGGGCTGTAGGAGAACATGTCCGCCGACTGTCCGGCGCGATTGAGATGGGAGAGAATTTCCCGAAACTCCTGTTCTGGGAAAAACTCCTGGGTTGGGATGCCGCCGGCAAAGGAGATGACTTCCGCATCCAGCGCCGAGGCCGCCCACTGGCGGCTGAGCATGGCAAAAGCAGTCTGGCTGAAGCGCGAGAACACCTCGTTCCAGGGCACAGCCGGCCCGGTTGGCGGGCTGGCTGCCCTTTCCTTACCCGATGCACCCTGTGTAACGAAGGTGCCCCGCCCGACGTGGCTCTCCACCAGCCCTGCCTTCTCCAATTCCAGATAGGCTCTTGAAACAGTGGATCTGTCGATCTTCAGCAAGGCGGCCAGCTCCCGGTTCGTGGGGAGCTTTGTATTGGCTGGCAATTGGCCGGATTCAATTCCACCGCGAACCGCTTGACATATCCTGGCATACATCGGCACCGCCCGGCTTGGCAGCCGATCCACCCGCTCGAAGAAATCTAGCCAATTCATAAAGTGGAACTCACCGCGCCTCAACCAATCCAGCCAATCCGCCGCGCCCATCCCCGACAACAGCGCGCATGCCTGGCAGCACCACCCATTAGCTTACACAGTCATTGGCAGGATTGCAATCCAGCCAATGATAGACATCAGTCCAGGTGCCCTTGCGGCGCACGCCTGGCAAACGTGGAGGAAGAGCCAATCATGGCGCCGACCATACGGATCTAGCACGAGCAATCCCCTCGTCACGCGTGTGGTTCGGCGGCGGGGCCGGAGTGGCGGAGCACATACCCCATCACCATGGTCCAGAGGACAAAGGCTACGGTAACAGCAAGGAGCAGAACCAGCGCTGATTTCAATGCACCGAGGAAGGAAAGGACACTGACGCTCAGCATCACAAACCAGATGGGCAGCCCGACCAGGGCAATCCACTTGGGGAAGCTGCGGGTCGCCATGGCAGACAGGCTGATGATGAAACCGGCAAAACCATAGAGAGTATTGGCGATGAGCACACACTGGGTCAGTGCCTGGTTCATCGTGCTCCAGGCAAGTTGCGCCGTCTCGTGCTGAAGGAAGGAGCCATGGCCCCTCATTTGGTAAGCGAGATCCGAGAACAGCACCATCATCGAGAACTGTCCATTTAGATCATTGGTCAGCGCCACGGTTACAAAGATCAAGGCAACGGCCGTGGCCGCGCGATACCGGCGATCGACCAGCTGGCAGTAGGCAACGGCAAAAACAGCAAACGAAAGGGATGCGACCGCAGAAGCAAGCCAGACCGAACGCCAGAGAATGATGTGCTGCGGAATGAACTGCATGAGCCTGAGCGGCGAAAGATCGCCCAGATTACCGTCCCTGATGGCAAACACTCCGAGCAGCACGGCCACGGTATGTGCAAGAGCGGTTGCGAGGCACACCCAGGCCACCCGCCTGAACGCCACCGCTTGTGGCGATACGGAGGTTGGCTGCCCACCGCTTTCCATGCCCTGCCCGCCGTTCAGCGCAAGCCATCGGGCGTAAGCAGGGTTCGGCCGCCTAGATAGGGGGCAAGCACCGCGGGCACCTTGACCGTTCCGTCACTCTGCTGGAAATTCTCCAGAATCGCCGCCAGCGTTCGTCCTATGGCGACGCCCGAACCGTTGAGCGTGTGCATGAAACGCGGTTTGCCCCCGTCGGACGGACGGTACTTGAGGTTGGCGCGTCGCGCCTGGTAGTCCCCGAAGTTGCTGCAGGAGCTAATTTCGCGATATTTCCCCTGGGCCGGGAACCAGACCTCCAGGTCGTAGCATTTCTGGGCAGCGAACCCGAGGTCGCCGGCGCACAAAAGCACGCGCCTGTAGGGAAGCCCGAGCGCCTCCAGAACAAGCTCGGCATCGCGCGTCAGCGTTTCATGCTCAGCCGGCGAGCTTTCCGGAAGGCAGAATTTGACGAGCTCGACCTTGTTGAACTGGTGCTGCCGGATGTAGCCGCGCGTGTCCTTGCCTGCCGCCCCTGCTTCCCTGCGGAAATTGGGCGTGTAAGCACAGTGGTATATGGGCAGCTGCTCTTCCTCCAGAACCTCATCCCTGTAGAGGCTGGTCACCGGAACCTCCGCCGTCGGCACCAGGTAAAGCTCATCATCGGCACACTTATAAAAATCCCCTTCAAACTTGGGGAGTTGCCCGGTACCGATCATGCACTGCCGGTTGACCAGAATGGGCGGAAACACCTCCCGGTAGCCGCGGCCCGAGTGGAAATCGAGCATGAAGTTCATGAGCGCGCGCTCGATTTTGGCTCCGGCTTCCATCAATACGGTAAAGCGTGACTCCGCCAGTTTGACCCCGCGCTGGAAATCAAAGCAGCCCAGTTCCGTGCCCAGCTCGTAATGCGCCCGGGGGTTGTCCAGCCTGGGGAGCTCTCCCCAGCGGTGGACCTCCAGATTGAAGGTTTCATCCTGCCCGTCGGGCACCGTCGGCTCAGGGATGTTGGGAATACCCAGGCGCAACTCAACGAGCCTGGTCTCCAGCTCGTTCTTGAGCGGCTCGACCTCTTCCAGGCGCTTCTTGAGCTCCCTTGACTCCTGGCGCAAGGTATCCATTTGATCTTTGGGCACCTTGCCTGTTTTGAAGGTTTCGGAGATTTCGTTGCTCCTGTGCCTGAGCTGCTCCCATTCAGACTGCACCTTACGGAGCTGCGCATCGAGCTCCACGAGCGGCTTTACCGAAAATCCACCATTGCGTCTGGCGAGCGCCTTCTCGACGGCATCTGAATTTTCCCGGATCAACTTGAGGTCAAGCATGGATTGAACTTCCTTCCTGCTCCGGACGTTATTAGAAACAGAGATGAATTATATCCGTTTCCCAGCGACACCCCGGAGGAGCAATGCCGGCAGCCAGAGATACAGCCAGTGGAAATCCTGTCGACAATAAGCCGGGTCGATCCGGCTGGCGCCAGCGGCTGGCCAGGGCCGGAGAGGAGGCAGCCGCACGATACTTTGCCGGCAAGGGCGCGCGCATTCTGGCGCGCAACTGGCGCGCCGGGCGCTACGCGGAAGTCGACCTTATCCTTCGCCAGGGAGAAGTAATTGTTTTCGTCGAGGTCAAAACTCGCCGCAAGGTCGGCAACGGGGTCGATTCGGCTCAGTCGGCCTTTGATTCGATTAACCGTCGCAAGCAGCAAAAGATCGTTACATCCGCCCGAATCTACCTGGCAAGGCACAATCTGGCCGAGGCGCCCTGGCGTCTGGACGTTGTATTTGTTGAGTTTTGTTTGGCGCCCGACTGGCAGCAGGCAACAACCTTTCCCGACCCTGCTATCATCCACGTCGCGGGCGCGTTTGCGGCCTCAGGCTGATGGCCTCATTCCAACAAGCGCGTCCGGAAGGGCAATTCTTACCTCTTCATACGTAGTTTCACCAGTGACACTCGCGCTCAGGCCCTGTTAACCTGTGCCCATCGAAACGGTACTCTGGGCTCGGCAATGGCAATCCGTTTCACAACCAATGCAGAAGGGGAAGCAAGATGTTCGCCTGGAAGCTGAAAAGGCTGATGCGAGAAGAGGAGCAAGAGCTCGTCTCACGCTCGCCCAACTACTCGGGAGCCAACCGCCGCGCCATTAACCTCATCCCGCTGCCGGTTTCCTCGGACGGGCATGAGCTGGCCAATACTGCCACCGTCAAGTTTCATCACCTGCTGGTCACCATAGAAGGCAACCAGCGCACTTGCTGCTTGAAGATCATCTCGCCGAAAAAGCGGTCCAGGTCGGCGCTGCTCATATTCCGCGGCCGCGTTGTCGGCTGCCTTTACGGGAAACGAGCAGCCGACTTCCACTTCTTCCATCAAGATGCGCACCAATTGGCGCTGACGGATCTGGCTACGCCGGGAAACATCCTGGATGCCTACCAGCTCCCGGAAGACCTGGTTCTTGCTGCCGCTTCGCTCTTCCACGGTCAGGTGCTCGACTTCAACGGCAGCTATGCGCCGCGTCAAATACTCGAGGCCGCCGTCCAACAGATTATGGCTTTCGGTCTGCCCGGCTGCGTTGTCGTCAACACAGGCGACAACGAGATGGTCTGCATGGTGTACATTGCGGGCGGGCGCATTCTCGGTGTCTATTCCAGCCAGGACGGCTGGGTGGAGCCTACGGCGCAGGCGGCGCTGGGCTATCTGTCGGCGCTTCCGGAGGCGAAAGTCGTAGCCAGCGTGCTGGCTGTTCGCACCGTCGACGACGTGGCGCGTATGGGCTTCAGCCTGACCGGACTCGGCGACAGGCGGTTCGGCGTGGTCAAGTCGGCTTATACGCGCAGCGAGGAAGCGGACACGGTTCAGCTACCACCGGGCGAATACCACGGGCATCGACCGCTGGCGCCCATTCACCCGGCTCACTATTCGGGAACGCACCGCAACTACACCCCATCGCGTCACGGCCAGCACGCCCACGCCATAAGGCCGCTGTAGGGCAGCCTCAAGCTGCTTTTTAAGTGGCACAGCTTTGCCCGTGCCGGCCAGCCGGTGGCCACCATCTGTATCTGCTAGGATTCTTACCCGGCATCGGCTTGGACGCTCGTCTAAATGCAGGTCATCTCTCCGAATCTAAGTATTAGACCGGTATCGGCATCGGTCAACGAGGACGGTCACCTCCTGATCGGCGGTTGCGACACAGTCCAGCTTGCCGAGGACTTCGGAACACCGCTCTGGGTGCTGGATGAAAGAACTATACGAGAGGCAGCCCGAGCGATTCTATCAGGGCTGTCCAACTATCCCGACGCGCGCGTTCTTTATGCCGGCAAGGCCTTCTTGTGCCTGGCAATGTGCCGCCTGGTCAGACAGCTCGGGCTAGGACTGGACGTCGTATCCTTGGGCGAAATCTACACCGCCGCCCGGTCTAATTTCCCTCCCGAGCACATCTACCTGCACGGCAACAACAAATGCGAAGAGGAGATTACCTTTGCTCTCCAGCTGGGCGAGGTCAAGATCGTCGTCGACAACGATTCCGAACTGGAGATGGTGAGCCGCCTGGCAGAACGGATCGGACGGAAAGCCAAAGTGTTGCTGAGAGTGACACCAGGAGTGGAGCCGGATACGCACCACTACATTCGCACCGGGCAGACGGACAGCAAGTTCGGGCTGCCTCTGGAGAGCTTGCCGCAGGTCGCATCACGAGCCAGGGAAAACAGCCGCTTTATCGAACTGCTCGGGCTGCACTGCCATATAGGCAGCCAGGCGCACGATATCGAACCCTATATGGAGATCGTCGACATACTGGCAGAGTGTTTCCTCGACCTCAGACAGTCTCTGGGCATCGAGATGACGCAATTGGACCTGGGGGGCGGGCTGGGAATCGCCTATACCGAAGACGACGAGCCCCTGGCCCTTAACGAGTGGTCTCGATTGATTGCCGAGGCTGTCATGGACAGGTTCACGACACACAATTTGCCCTGCCCGACCCTGCTGCTGGAGCCGGGCCGCGCGATCGTCGGCACGGCCGGCGTGACGCTCTATCGCGCCGGGCACTGCAAAGAGCTGCCGGGCGGGATCAGGTACCTGGCGGTGGACGGTGGAATGGCTGACAATCCCCGTCCCGTTACCTATCAGGCACGTTACACGCCGGTCATAGCCAGCCGCATGCACGCTCCGCGCCCGCAAATCCCCGTAACCATCGTCGGGAAGTACTGCGAGTCGGGGGATATAATCGTAAAGGATGCATATCTGGCCGCCACAACCGGCGACCTCATCGCCGTGTTCGGCACGGGCGCCTACAATTACAGCATGGCGTCCAATTACAACCGCACCGGCCGGCCGGCATGCGTCCTGGTGGCCGACGGGCGGGCGGAAATCATCCTCGAGCGAGAGTCGACAGCCGACCTTTTGCGACAGGATCGCGTACCTGCAAGGCTGTTGAACGATTAGTTCCACATCTGCCCGGTGGGACTTAAGGGAGCGGTCGGCGACAGTGTCATGTCTGCCGTCCGATAAATTGCAAGACGGACACCACACAGCCGGACTCCGGCAGGCAGAGCGAACGGATGGACGTACTGGCACAGCTGGGCATCGACCTGACCAAGTGGACCGAGCAATTGTCCCGGGTCGGCTGGCCGGTTGTTGTTAAGACCCTGGTCGAGATACTGATCATTCTGTACGCAGCGATCTGGCTCTGGGGGCGGATTCGCGGTACGCAGGCCGCGCGTCTGGTGAAAGGGGTGATGGTGCTCGTGCTCATCGCCATCGTCTCCTGGATGCTGGGTTTCACGATCATCACCTCCATTCTTCAGCAATCGCTGCCAGTGCTGATCCTGGCGCTGGTGATCATTTTTCAGCCCGAGTTGCGCAGGGGGCTGCGCTATCTCGGCAAGACACAGACATTCAGGATGGATTTGTCGCTTGCCGACGCGCAAAAGGAGCGGGCCTGGCATGTGATCGAGCAGGTAATCGCCGCGGTCCGCGAGCTGTCGCGCAGGAAGATAGGCGCGCTTATCGTTATCGAGCCCCCGCAGGGCGAAACTGATTATTTGAGTCCCGGCGTCCCTGTCAACGCCGACGTCTCGAGCAACCTGCTGCTCAGCATCTTTTTCCCCAACTCACCGCTGCATGATGGAGCTGCCGTCATCCGCCAGGACAAGATCGTTGCCGCCGGGGTCATCCTGCCGATGACCGACAACCCCAAACTCAGCTACAGATACGGCACCAGGCATCGCGCCGCCATCGGGCTCTCCGAGCTGCATGACGGCTTGTGCATTGTTGTATCCGAGGAAACCGGCTCAATCTCAGCGGCAAGCCGGGGAATGCTTGTCCGTTACAACAACGCCGACGAGCTGGCCGACCCGCTGGCATACCTGTATTTGCAGGCTGTCGAAAGCAAAGCGCCCAGCCCGATTCAATCATTCCTGGCACTTTTCGGCCGGCGCCCGCCACGCGACACTACATCCGGTGCGGACAAGCAAGCACCGTTGACGGTGCCTGGTGGACCAAATCCGCCTGAAGTCAAAGCTACTGGTCAAGAGCAGCTGAGCGCCAAAGAGTCAACAGAATCTATTGATTCTGTTCCAGGACGAGGGATGAGCCAGGAAAGCGTCGGGCACGTAGGTGACGCTACAGAGCCGGAGCCCGAACAACCAGTCCATTGAGGATTAAGCCCGCCTCTTCAACGCCGCTAGTTGCCTGGGGCAGCCCGCCCAAGTGCTTCGTCCATCTCATCGAGAACGCGCCGGGCGGCATCACGGCGGTCGGCAGCGGCTGTTATCGGCCTGCCCACGACTACATAGTCGGAGCCCAGGCGCATGGCCTCGGCAGGCGTCACGACGCGAACCTGGTCGTCAGCCGCCGCCCAGGACGGGCGCACGCCGGGGGTGACCAGGACGAAGTCCGGTCCACAGGCAGCTCTTAGCCGAAGCACCTCGGCTGCCGAGGCGACGACACCGCTCATGCCCGAGGCTTTCGCCAGCAGGGCCAGGCGCACGACCTGATCTTCCAGGGCTGCTGGGATGCCCAGCTCGTCTCTAAGCTCGCGTTCTCCCAGGCTCGTCAGCACGGTGACCGCAAGCGACAGCGGTCTTTTCACTGCCTTGTCGTCGCTAATCCGGGCTGCGGCCTCCGCAGCAGCGCGCATCATCTTCGCCCCGCCGGAAGCGTGCACGTTGAACATGAACACCCCGCGCCGCACGACAGCCTCGGTCGCCCTGGCCACTGTGTTGGGTATGTCCATGAACTTGCCGTCGAAAAATACCGGAATGCCTTCCCTGTTGAGCTCCTCCAGGAAGTCCGGACCGGCACTGGAAAACAGCTCCAGCCCTACCTTGAAGATGCCGACAAACTCGCGCAACTCCTCGGTAAGCCGGCGCGCATCTGCCGCCGAAGATGTATCCAGCGCTAGAATCAGCCGATTTCTGGCAGCCTCTCGACCTTGCCCCGCCAAAAGCCCCACCCCAATTTTTCCTGCGCCAAAACAGCCTGGCAGGCGTCAGATGCCGGGCTTGCAACAGCAAGTCCGGCTGTCAGCTGGACTTGCTGGACTTGTCGAGCTTGTAACGCTTGACGAAGCGGTCTACGCGACCTTCCGTGTCTACGATTTTTTGCGTGCCTGTGTAGTAGGGGTGGCAGTTGCTGCAAATCTCAACCCGGATTTGCTGGCGTGTGGAACCCATCTCTACTTTGTTACCACACACACAGGTGGCGGTGACCTCGAAATACTTGGGATGAATGCCTTCCTTCATCTTTGCATCCTAAATGTGACAGAAACTCCGGACAAATCATATCAGACCCGCCAGCCCCCACTGGCAACCAGCACAGGCTCTCTTTATATTTGCAAGGCCGAGGGACCCCGTCGCACTGTCCTGAGAGCGCGCTGGACGCCTGCCCTCCCAGGGTCCACATCGATTTCCCTTAACGGTATTGGGCGGGACTGCCACGGAACCGGACCTGTCCTAGTTAAGCGGCTGCTTGATCTCCAGCCCTTCGCCGGCGGCAGTGTAAATCCGTTCGCCTTCCACCGCAAGGTACACCTTTCGGGCGCCGGCGGCATCGGCCACGGTCCGCCTGAGTTGCTCGACCCTCGTTTCGAGCGAAAGCGCACCACCACCGGAGGCAAAGCGTCGGGACAAATTGAGATCGATCACGCCGCCGTGCCCCCCAATCCCGAGGAGAATGGTGCCTCTGGGGATCTCGCTGCCCAGCCCGCGGGCAATCTCCTCATCGGTAGGCCCGCGCAGGAGTTCCTCCACTGCGCCCTTGAGCCGGTCGCCGCCGGTAAAGGTTCTCGTGACAGGAACCAGTGTAAGATCCTCCCCGCTTTG
>DATNRD010000159.1:0-22281 GCA_036703665.1 Candidatus Obscuribacterales bacterium | reverse complement strand
GGCAAGATAACCGCCGTAACTCCCGGCCTCATCGGCAGGGATGGGGGCTTCCTGGCGCACGTCAATCAGGCGGGCATAAAGGCAATTCCCCAGGCTGCGACGTTCGAAGCAGGCGGGCGGTTGTGGAAGCTTTTCCAACTTGCCCAGGACAAGCAAACCCTGATTGGCCAGGTGCTCATCTCAACCCCCCTCCCGAGCATCATTCCCAAAGCCACATCGGTCGGGATTCAAGCAGGAATAAGTGCACTGGCTGCCCTGCTGTTCGCCTTCATCTTCATCGCCGGTATAAGCAGCAGCGTCAATCGGCCTCTCCGATTCCTCATTCAGCGCGCGCAGGACCTATCAGCAGGAAAGGCCTCTCTGGCGCCCCTGGAGGGGCTGAGTGGAGACTGGCTGGAGCTGGGGGAGCTCATGGATACCTCAGTCTCTTCCATGCGTCAGAGCGTGCAGAGCCTGAAGACCCAGCTTGCCAGACACAACATGGAAGTAGAGGAAAAGCTGCGGTCCGCCGAAGCCTCCTCCAAGCAGCTGGAGACTGTCAACCGGCAGCTCACCGACAAAACCAGGCAGCTGGCCGAGGTAGCCAAGCAGGTCAATTTCGCCAACCAGCAGGCGGTTATCCTCCAGCACAAGCTCGATGCCGTGCTGCAGGTTTCCACGGAAGGCTACCTGATTCTCGACCAGTTCGGAAACGTGCTGCACGCCAACCCGGTCTTCCTCAACTGGATGGGTGTCGCGGAAGGAGAGATCGCCGGACAACAGTGCTTCGATCTAGTCTTGAAGCCTGGCCAGCCACGCGGTTCCACCATCCAGTCACAAGCGTTTTCTCGGCACGGTGGCAATCCAGCCGATCTCATCACCCAGTTTTATCCCGAAGGCGTTGTTTACCATCGTTATCAGGACAAAGCGGTGGAAGTGCTCGCCCACCTGCAACCGGTGGTAACCGACGACTCGAACATTCAAGGCTACATCATGGTGCTGCGTGACAAATCGCTCAGAAGCGAGATCGCGCAGTTGCGCAACGAGATGGTTGCCATGCTCAGGGACTCGATCCGTGCGCCTTTGATTTCGGTGGAATCAACCTGGAAGACGATTCTGGACAATGCTCCCCAGACCATGCATCCAGCTGTCGGACAGTCGCTTGCGCAGCTCCACGCCCATTACCAGCAGCTGCAGGGCCTTGTAGACAGCCTGCTCATGATGTACAGCGGCGTTATGCCACCACCGGCGATACCGAAAGAGCAAGTGGTCATCACCCGTCTGGTCGCCGACTGTCTGGAGGAGGTGGCGGCCAAGGCACGCGAGCACCAGCTCACTCTCGACTACAAGACGGTAACCGGTCTGCCGCCCGTCAACGTGGACAAGGAAACCGTCAGTCGCGTCACCGTGCAGCTTCTCGAGTACATGATCACGAAGACCGCTCCGGGCGGCCGCGTGCGTGTCGAAACGCTGCTTAAGGGCAACGAAATGCGCATGGGGGTGTACAGCTCGGGGCCGGCGCTGCCGCAAGAAGAGATCGAGGATATGTTCGTGGGCTTCATTCAGGGCAAACACAGCGAAGACAGCTACGCTGGTCGCCTGTCCATGTACCTGGCGCGCAACAATATCGAGCGGCTCGGCGGACGCATCTGGGCTGAGTCTCAGGAGGGGCGCGGCACGGCAGTCTTCTACACGCTTTCAGTCGTCTGAGAATAACTCAAGGTGACTGAAGTACATCGGCAAAAATCCTGGCGGCGCGGGCGTCCCGCCCGCCACCACACAGGCATCCACGCACGTTTCAAGATCTAGCCGCAATCACTGCGAACTGCTGCTTCCGGAGCCGGCTCCTGGCGCGATCGAGTCTACTCCGGCACCAATCCGCCTGGCCCGCTCCTCCAGAACGGACGCTTCCTCGTCTCGCCCTGTGCGGCGGAGAAGCGCAGCCAGGTTCCTGAGCGTGCTCACCAGAGAGGCGTGAGCCGCTCCCAGCGCCCCTTCCGTGATGGCAATCGCCTCCCGGAAAAGCGGCTCCGCCTCCGCGAATCTCGACTTTGCACAATACAGGACTGCCAGGTTGTGCAAATTCAAAGCCACGTCCGGATGTTCCTTGCCGTGAAGCCTCTGGTTCAAGTCCAGAGCACGCTTGTAGAGCGACTCGGCAAAGGTGTACTTGCCCTGAATCTGATAGACGGCCGCCAGATTGTTGATGGCTTTGGGCCGGCGCGGGTCGCTTTCCGCGAACTGCTCGGCCAGCGTTAAGGCCTGCTTGAAGTAGACCTCGGCTCTGGCAATGCGTCCGGCCGCATGCGCCTCGTGGCCGGCGCTGGTCAGTTGGTCCCAGTCGTTAGGGTCTGGCTCTGGCATCTCTTTACCCCAGACTGAAAATGATATATGCTATACATATGTATGGTCCAAGAGCGTCACGTCCATGCGCTACCACATAACTGAGGTTCAGGCCCGCTCCATTCTCACCCGGCAGAAGTTCGGTTCCCTAGCCGGGTACTACGACTTTTCTCTCAATCCTTATGCAGGATGTGCTTTCGGTTGCTCGTACTGCTACGTTCCGAAGTTTCCCAATGCCGAGCACGAATACACTGAGTGGGGCACCTGGGTGATAGTCAAAACCAACGCTGCGCAGCTCATAGCGCGTGATCGCACGTTGGTATTCGGCAGCCGCATCTTCTTCAGCTCGGCCACCGACCCTTATCAGTACCTGGAGTTGAAGTACCGGCTCAGCCGCCAGTGCCTGCAGGAACTGCTCAAGTATCAGCCAGCCCGACTCACCATGCACACGCGCAGCCATCTCATCCTTCAGGATCTTGAGCTTCTCAAGGCCTTTGGCGCAGTCCTGCAGGTCGGCGTCAGCATCACCACCGACGATGACGACATACGGCGACAGTTCGAGCCCGGCGCACCCAGCATTCCCAGACGCCTGGCGCTGGTGCGAACACTGCGCGAGGCAGGCATAGAAGTTTACGCTTCCGTTGCGCCCCTGCTGCCTTGCGATCCCGACAGATTGGTCAGGCTCCTCAAGCCCTACGTAAAACGCGCCTGGATAGACGAAATGCACTACCCGGAGGTAAACACCCGGCCTTATCTGCTGGAGCAATACGCTGACTTTTTCGAACCTGCCAATTACAAGTCAACGATTCACCGCATCGCCTCGCAACTCCATATCCCGCCCAACCCCCGCTACCGCCGCGCCGCAGCAGCTCCGTCCGGGAAGTGCGCCAGAGCCGCCAGCCAGACACTGGCAGTCCAGGGCCGGCTGTTTTAGTGTGACGTTACTGTAGTCGGCTCACAAAGGCAGCACCTGGCACACGCCCCGGGGCACCAGTACGCCTCTACCATGTAGGCCACCGGCCAGCTATTCATACAGCTCCCGCCAAACAGCGCTTGCGCGAGGCGCGCAGGCTGTGTTTATCTACGACGATGCTGCCAAGGGATGAGCCTGTGGCGCCCAATATATTCCCCGTAAGCCACACCATTTCAAGAGACACGCCGGCGCATCGACACCCTGCAAGCCTGTTGACAAGCGACTCTTGCCTGCCTGCGAGCTATTCACATCACCAACCAGGACTTCATAGAATCAGGACCCATCTTAAGAATCTGCTGATTCCACACGGTCGCCTATCCAAAAACCTGATCAGGACAAGCTTTTCACAACGCTCTTGCGCATCGAAGGATGCCTGGGGAGTGTTTCCTGAAACATCAGACACCGCGCCTGTGTGGTGATTCTGCCGCATCCTCGCCCGCACCTGCAAAGCAGTGCTGAGCGCGGCGGCTGACTTTCGCTCTTCTATCCATCCAGCCTTCGACACAGAAGGAGAACGTCCATGGCGACGACCTTCGCAGTAGTTCTGTCGCTAATTCTGATTCTCCTTGCCTGTCTGGCTGCCGCTCGCCTGCTCCGCAAGCGGGCGCGCGCAGAGAACAGGAAAGCGGCTGACAAGCCGGAACTCAAGGAGACTTTCGTTGTTAAGCCGTACCTGCAGCTCGGGAACAACCCCGGCAGGTCGGACAAAGAAAGCATGGAGCTGACCTGGTGGACCAGCGACGAGGGTCACCTGTGGGCGGTCGAGGTGAAAAGGGCGGGCAGCGATCGCTGGTCCGGAGCTGAGCTTCCGGTCGAGGATCGCATCAAGATCCAGGGCATGAAGCCCAAGCGCCGCCTGCGCGTCAAGCTCACGCATCTGCCACCGGGAGCGCGATTCGACTATCGCGTTCTGAGGAACGGCTCGCCGGTCTTCCAGTCCCAGGCAACCGCCCCGAAGACGGCAGCTCAGCCGTACCGGTTCGTTGCCGTTGGTGACCTCACGAACGGTCGTCCGGGATCGAAGAACATCGCCTATCAGATCTCGCTCATCCAGCCGGATCTGCTGGTCATCCCCGGCGACATCACCTACAAGCGCGGGCGCATCTCCGAGTACCGGGAGAACTTCTTTCCCGCTTACAACTCGGACTTCTCGCACTTCCTGCAAGGCGGGCCGGTGGTGCGCTCGGTGCTGGCAGTAGCGTCGCTGGGCAACCACGACGCCGGCACACCCGAGTTGACCGACATTCGCGACCTAAACGTCTTCCCTGATCTCCTCGGCTACTTCCTCTTCTGGTCCCAGCCGCTCAATGGTCCGCTCGGCAGCGTCGGCGCTACCAACACCCCGGACCTGATTGGACTGGAGCAGCGGAAGAAGGACTTCCTGGCGGCTGCCGGCGAGCGCTTCCCGCGCATGGCCAACTACTCGTTCGACTACGGCAACGCGCACTGGCTGGTCCTGGACGCCAACAACTACATGGACTGGACGTCTCCCGAGCTTCGTGCCTGGGTGGAGAACGACCTGGCAAGCGCGAAGAACGCCGTCTGGAAGTTCGTGGCCTTCCACCAGGGCGGCTTCACCTCCGACGTGAAGCACGCGGATGAGCAGCGGATGCGGCTGCTGGCGGACATCTTCGAGCGCACCGGTGTGGATGTGGTCTTCAACGGGCACAACCACGCCTACGAGCGGAACTATCCGCTGCGCTTCAAGGTCAAGCCGCAACCCGACGGCAAGCTCATTAGCCCGGAAGGCCGTGTCGATGGGGAGATCACTCTGGACAAGAAGTTCGACGGCCAGTCGAACACGCGTCCGGAGGGCATCCTTTACATCGTGACGGGCGGCGGTGGCGGCAAGCTCAATTTGGAGGTCGACCGCCGCGCGCACCCCGACAGGCTCCCGCCCTTCACCTACAAGCTCGTCGATGACAGGCACTCGTTCACGCTTTGCGACGTGAACGGACGAACGCTCACCGTCCGCCAGATCGCAGAGAACGGCGAGGAGCTGGATCGCTTCGTCGTTACCAAGTAGGCGCACCGGCACCAACGGTGAGGCTCGGCAGCTGACCGGTTTCGAGGAGGGCGGGAGCAAGTGCCATCGCCTGTCTTCCGCCCTCCTCGACCACCTCTTCTGCGAAGTTGTTGTTTGCGCGATTGCTACTAGTTCATACAGCATCAGCCGTGCTAGCGTCATTTTTACGCTCTAAAAGCAGCGCGCGACTGTGAGGCATTGCTGTATCTGCACGCACAGAGACAGATACGAGCGTCCTCTTTACAAAACCCTTCCGAGGTGATATATCGTAAGTAGAACGCTTACTTGCGACGGGCCTGCGAAGCCGGCCCGCAACCTGCATCGACGACTGCTCGCCGGCCGTCGATAGAGGAGGCCATTATGTTCGGAATTCACTTCAAAAAGGTTCCTCCCACGGCCTATGTACTGCACTATCGCAACGGCAACATCGTCAGAGAGGGAGCCGGGCTCTCCTTCTGGTACTTCGCGCCAACCTCGACCGTCGTCGAGGTAAACCTTGCCAGCACCGACGTGCCCTTCGTCTTCCACGAAGTGACAGCCGACTTCCAGGAGGTGACCGTTCAAGGCCAGCTTACATACCGTGTGATCGATCCAAGAAAGCTTTGCACGCTCCTCGACTTCAGCGTGGACGTACGCGGCCAGCCAGTCAGCGACGCTGTGGAAACGCTGCAGATGCGCTTGATCAACACCACCCAGATAATCACGCGCAGCATCACCCAGCGGACAAGACTGCCGGACCTCCTAGGCGCCTCGGACCGACTCGTTTCGGAGGTGCTGCAGCGCTTGAACAAGGCCGAGCAAGTCCTCATGCTGGGTGTAGAGATCGTTGGCTTGTCGATTCTGGCCGTGCGACCAGCACCAGAGATAGCCAGGGCGCTTGAGGCGGAGGTGCGAGAGGCGCTGCACCGGCGCTCCGACGAGGCGACGTATGCACGGCGAAACGCTGCCGTCGAGCAAGAGCGTTTGATCAAAGAAAGCGAGCTGAACACGGAAATTGCCGTTGAGGAAAAACGACGGCAGATCCGCGAAACCAGGATGGGTGCCGACATTGCTGTAGAAGAACAGCGAGCCCGACTGATAGACCTGCAAGTAGAAAATGACAGGCGCAACGCCGACAGCCGTGCCTATGCTCTCAAAGCCACGCTCGAGCCGCTTCGCGACATCGACTGGCGCACGCTTATCGCCGTTCATGGCGATGGGCAGAGCTCCGGCCTGGCGATTTCGCTGGCGTTCCAGCAACTGGCTGAAAACGCGCAAAAGATCGGGCAACTCAACCTGACGCCCGACCTCCTGCAATCGCTGCTCACCACCGCGGAGAAGCAGCCATGTACGAAAAAATAGTCGTGGTGACGCGCCGGACCAGATTGGAAGAGCTGATTGAGCGCTTCAACACGCGCGCGCAAGCCCAATTCTACATAGAGCACAGCGGCGGCGATTTCTCCGACTATGACAGGGAGCATACCGCATACCACCTGGCATTAAGCAAGCTGAAAGATCTGAGCAAAATTGGCCTCAAGGTTCAGTTCATCGCACGCGAATTCCTGGCCAACTTCATCTTCACCGACTCGGATCTGATCGTGGCGATCGGTCAGGACGGACTCGTGGCAAATGTCGCCAAGTACGCCAACGGGCAGCCGATTGTGGGTATCAATCCCGATCCTACGCGCTTCGACGGTATTCTGGTCCCCTTTGTCGCGGACGAGGCCACAACCGCTGTGCAGGCAGTAATTGAAGAGAAAGCAGCGGTGCGCACCGTCACCATGGCCCAAGCTGATCTCGGTGATGGACAGAGACTCCTGGCTTTCAACGACCTGTTCATTGGCGCACGCACGCACGTCTCTGCCCGCTACAGCATCGAATACATGGGCCGATCGGAGCGCCACTCCTCCAGCGGCATCATCGTCTCCACCGGCGCCGGCTCCACCGGCTGGCTGTCTTCGGTGTTCAACATGGCCTCAGGCATCGCCGCCTTCACGGGCCACGAGACAATTGCGCCCGCGCGCATGAGCTGGGAGGATGCCCGCCTGATGTTCGTCGTGCGGGAGCCTTTCGTGAGCAAGCACTCGAGCGCCGGTATCGTAGCCGGCACCGTGGGCAACGGGGAAGAGCTCGTACTCCAGTCCCTCATGCCTTCCGGCGGCGTCATCTTCAGCGACGGCATCGAGAAAGACTTCCTGGAATTCAACTCAGGGGCGGTGGCCACCGTCAGGATCGCTGCGCAACAAGCCCGGCTCGCCGTGCCAGGTCGGGGAATCGCCCGTGCCCAGTTGCGATCCGCGACTGGTCGATGAATCGTTCAATACGCAAGCCAACTCTTTCGTCATAGGAACGTTTATTTGCGCTATCATTCTCGAATACTACTCATTGTTCCAAGCGAGGATTGCGCCGTGGGCGAAACAGTGCAGACTCCGTTCGGTCCGAAAGTGCTTGATGTGTGCCGCGACGGCACGTCTGACAACGATGATTGGATCAAGGTGTACGAGGTCTCGTTCCCTGAGTCGCAGCGGCAGAACATAAACGAGCTCAAGCGACAGCTGCTCGACGGGTCCATGGAGCTCGACGAGACACGGGACCAGGATGGCGACATTCTCTGCATGACCATCACTGAGGTGTTCCGCAAACGGACTGACGGAAGTTCGCCTCCCTTCCTGTTGGCCTGCTATACGGCTGTCGTTCCGGAGTTCCGCGGGCTGGGAATCGGATCCATCCACAGGCGCAAATTGGGCGATCTGCTCAAATCGGAATACCCTGAATATCTCGGAATCTTCAGCGAGATCGAGTCAACACGAGAAAAGGGCATCGACGAGGAGTCCATGCGCACCCGCATACGCCGCAAAGCGTTCTTCATGAGGCTCGGACTCCTGCCGATCGACATCGATTATCTGTTCCCGAACTATTTGCCCGGCGGCCCACCGCTCCACGGCGAGCTGCTCTGGGTGCCCTTCGGCGCCGCCTCCCTGGCTCCCTCCGTGTTGTCGTCGGTCCTCACGCGCATCTACGTTGAAGGATACGGGCTCAAGCCTCATGACCCGCTGATCGCCTCGGCTTTATCCCAGATAGATTCGCTCCCGGTGCCCTCGTGACTCCCACACGTGTGCCGTCATGGCACTCCACGAAACGCTGGGCGGGAACTCGATGTGCCAGGCAAGCAACACCGAATCAGGGAGGTTTCCCGCATGCACCGCATTTGAGCGCGGGCATGTCACCGCTGGCGGTGCGTTCAGGCTATGCTCAAGACCACCTTCCCGAAATTCTGGTTGCCGGCAAGGTATTCCTGCGCTTCGGCAGCCTGTGGAAGAGGCAGAACGCGGTCGATCACAGCTTTAAAATTGCCGCTCCTGATGAAAGGCAAGACATGGCGCGAAAAACTCCTGGTCAAAAGGATCTTCTCTTCCAGCGGGCGTGCACGCAGCACCGTCCCCCTTATCTCCAGCCGTTTCTTTAGAACGGCGGACAGTTCCACATCGGCTCGGCTGCCCGCCACCAGACCGACAACAATGATGCGCGCGCCGGGGGCTGCACATTCAATATCCTCCGGAAGATACCAGCCACCGACCAGCTCCAGCACCACGTCGACGCCCATCTCTGCCGTCAGTTTCAAGACCTCGCGGGCAAAGTTGGCATGTGTGAGAAGTATCCCCTCGTGCATGCCGAAGGCTCCGGCCGCCTCCAGCTTACGCGCTGTTCTCGCGGTACCTATGACTCGCACGCCATGCGCCACCGCCAGCTGGATGGCGGCGGTTCCTACACCGCTGCCCGCGGCATGAACCAGGAGAGTCTCTCCCGGGCCGAGCCGCGCCTGGGTGAAAAGCGCATCGTAAGCCGTCATGAACGCCTCGGGTATGGCTGCTGCTTCTGTAAACTGCAGCTCGCGCGGCATGCGCAACACGGTTCGCGAATGAACCACCAGGTATTCGGCATAGGCTCCTCCCCCGCAAAGCCCGAACACCCTGTCTCCCGGCGCAAATGTAGTCACCGCTTCGCCCACGGCATCGATCTCGCCGGCATACTCGATACCGGGAATGTCCTGCGGCGCATCCGGCGGTGCCGGATAGACGCCCATGCGCTGCAACAGGTCCACACGGTTCACGGCTGTGGCTCTGACTCTTACACGTACCTCTCCCTTTCCGGGATGGGGCATCGGCACTTCCTGCAACTCGAGAACATCGCTCCCGCCGGGCCTGCTGATGACGATGGCCTGCATAGTCTGTTTGGAAACTGAAACCACTTACTTTCTTCCTTTCTGAATATCAGGCAAATGATAGGGCGCCGGAATGAAATCCACCGATGGTCGTCCGAACGAGGGTTGGGGATAGAGATTCATGATCCACATCACGTCGACCGGCATCTGCGTGCTCACCACAAATCCCATCTCCTGCAGCTCCTCGGCGGAAATAGGATAATCGACGGTCCAGGTGCCGGAGGTGAGCAACTCTGCCATCTTGACGGCCTGCGCCTCCTCCATGCGTGGCGACAGTATCTCGACCAGGGTTTGCCGCATCTGTTGAATGGACTTGCGCGCCGCATCCGCCCAGATCAACGTCTTGTCATCGATCTCGTCGAACGGCTTGGCATCCAGTGTCTTGAGAATCGATGCAGCCGGGAACCCGCCTATCTGAGGGTCGACCGAACCGACCACCGCGTTCTGCGTCATTACAATTTCATCGGCAGCAAACGCTATGAGCGCTCCGCCAGACATTGCATAATGCGGAATAAACACCGTTACCTTGCCTGGGTGCCTGCGCAGAGCGTGGACAATCTGCTCGGTGGCCAGCGACAGCCCGCCCGGTGTGTGCAGGATGAGATCGATTGGAACATCCGGCGCCGTCATCCTGATGGCTTTCAAAATCGACTCTGAATCCTGCATGTCGATGTAGCGGAAGAGCGGAAATCCCAGGAGGTTCAGAACCTCCTGACGGTGCACCAGCGCAATCACGCGGCTGCCCCTTCGCTGTTCCATCCTTCTGAAAAGCTTATTGCGCGCGCTCTCCAGCATCTTCTGCCGCAGGACAGGCTGAAGCAGCATGACAAGTATGAACATCCAGAACACGTCCGGCATTGTCATGGCGCCTACCTCATATCACCAGGGCGAGTACTCGTCAGGATAGCGCGTCCGTTCTGGCGCTCCGCGGGCAAACAGCCCGGCAATGAGCATGCCCACGGCAAAGCCGCCGATGTGGGCCCAGAATGCCACACCGCCCGCAACCTCGTCGGCTGCGGCACCAGCCAGAGAGAAGAAGCCGGAGAAGAACTCGGTTACGAACCACAGCCCCAGGAAGAACACGGCGGGAACCTCGAAAAACTGCGGCACTAGGAAGATCGGCACCATAGTAATCACCCTCGAGTGGGGGAAGAGCACCCAATACGCACCCAGCACGCCTGAGATGGCCCCGCTGGCACCGATCATCGGAGTGGTCGAATTTGCGCTGATCTCGACTTGCACAACGGCGGCGCATGCGCCCGCCAAAAAGTAGAAGAGAAGATAATTCCACGCCCCCATGCGGTCTTCCACATTGTCCCCGAATATGTGGAGAAACCACATGTTGCCAATAAGGTGAGCCCAACCGCCGTGCAGAAACATGGACGTGAAAACGGTTGCAACTTGCGCCAGGCTGAAGCTCTCGAGAAATCGCACCGGCACCACACCAAAGCTTTGCAGGAACCGCTCGAGTTGGACCTCGCCCATTGAAGTCTCCAGGAAGAACACCAGCACATTCACCACAATGAGAGCCCAGGTGACAACCGGCACGCTTCTGGATGGGATTGTGTCCTGGAGGGGAAACATGCTTCCTCTCGCTCGCAATCAATACAATCTCTGACCGAGCGGCACCGGTCGGTCCGGCTGTACCAGCGCCACCGATCCGTTGTCCTCTGCATTTACGCCCAGGATGAGCACCTCGGATATGAAGTCGGCCACCTGTCGGGGCGGAAAGTTGGTGACGGCCAGCACCTGCTTTCCCACGAGTTCTTCTGCCGTGTAGAGCTTCGTAAGCTGAGCGCTGGATTGCTTGAGGCCGGAGTCGCCGAAATCCACCCAGATTTTGTATGCCGGTTTGCGCGCTTTGGGAAAGTCTTCCACTTTCACGATGCGCCCGACGCGAATCTCGACTCTGTCAAAATCTTCATAGGTGATGTATCCCATAGCGCTTCCTCAGCCGCAAGAAGCCGGGGCATGGTCGAGAGCCGGCAGATCCGTGCACGCCTGATCATCTGGTTTGCCTCGCTTGCCGGCACGCCGTCTTGCCTCCAGCCAGACAAGCAAGACAGAGACGTCGGCCGGGCTGACGCCGCCTATGCGTTGTGCCTGGCCGAGCGTTTCGGGACGGATGCGATTGAGCTTCTCCCTGGCTTCCTTGGAAAGATTCTCGAGCCGCGAATAATCCAGATCGAGCGGCAACTTGACCGAATCCAGCTTCTCCGCCTGGGCCACCTGGGCTTTCTGGCGCTCGATGTAACCGGCGTACTTGATGTCCGTCTCCACCTCGAGCGCCCACGGGAAAGCGTCGCCCGAAGCCCACGGAGCCATTTTCTCAATCAAGGCGTAGGGCACACGGGGCCGCCTGAGAAGCTCCTCCAGCGAACAGGGTTGCTTGAGCTGCTCCCCTAACTCCGCCAGCGCCTCACTCCATTGCTCATCGGGATAAACCCGGGTTTCGGTCAGGCGCTTGCGCTCGCACTGAATTTCGGCTTGCTTCGTCTCGAACAGAGCCCAGCGGTAGTCGTCGACGAGCCCCACCGCTCTGCCCGTCGGCGTGAGGCGCGTGTCGGCGTTGTCCTGACGCAACAGCAGCCGGTATTCGGAGCGGGACGTCATCATGCGATAGGGCTCGCCGATCTCCTTGGACACGAGATCGTCGATAAGCGTTCCGATGTAGCTGGAAGAACGGCTCAACTCCAGTGGTTCTCTGCCCAGCACGTAGAGGGCGGCGTTGATGCCGGCGATGATTCCCTGAGCGGCTGCCTCTTCATAGCCGCTCGTGCCGAGCATCTGCCCCGCTGCAAAAAAGCCAGGCAGCTCTTTGGCCATGAGCGCATGCGTAAACTGAATCGCCGGCAGGTAGTCGTACTCGACGGCGTAAGCCGGTCTCACCATGACGGCACTCTCCAGCCCTGGCAGCGAATGGACGATCTGTTGCTGGACTTCAATGGGCAGGCTGGTCGAGCAGCCTTGCAGGTATACCTCGTAAGTCGATCTCCCCTCCGGCTCCAGGAACAGCGAATGGCTCTCCTTGTCGGCAAAGCGAACCACCTTGTCCTCAATCGAGGGGCAGTAACGCGGTCCCACACCGTGAATCATGCCTGAATACATGGGCGACTGGTGCAGATTTGCCCGTATAACCTCGTGGGTCTTCTCGGTGGTGCGAGTCTGGTGGCAGGGCAGCTGCTCGCGCACCGGCCGGTCATCGAGGAAAGAGAAGAAGGCGGGTTCAGGGTCTCCGGGAACCATCGGCAGGCGTGAGTAATCGATGGTTCGCCCGTCTATGCGCGGCGGCGTGCCCGTCTTCAAGCGGCCCATGGTGAACCCGAGCGCCTTGAGGCAAGCAGAAAGCCCCAGCGACGGGAACTCTCCAGCACGCCCGGCAGGCTGCGTTTGCTTGCCGATCCAGATTGTCCCTTCCAGAAAGGTTCCCGCACACAGGACGACGGTACGGGCTTTCAGCTCCTCCCCAAAGGCGAGCTTGACGCCGCGGACGCCGTGACTGTCGGTCAGAAATTCGGTGACCATACCCTGTCTGAGCGTCAGGTTGGCAATCGACTCCATGAAGCGCTTCATCCACATGCTGTATTCGCGCTTGTCGGACTGCGCGCGCAGAGCTTGTACTGCCGGTCCGCGGCTGGCGTTGAGCATGCGCAGCTGAAGGTAGGTGGCATCGGCGGCAATGCCCATCACACCACCCAGAGCGTCAACCTCTTTGACCAGGTGCGACTTCCCGGGTCCGCCTACGGCGGGATTGCAGGGCATTGCTCCGATTGTGTCGAGGTTGACGGCCAGCATGAGCGTCCTGCATCCCAGCTGCGACGCTGCGTAAGCAGCCTCGCAGCCCGCATGCCCGCCACCTATGACGATTACATCGAAGTCCGCGCTCATCGCAATGTTCTCATCCAAGCGCTCCGTCGCCTTAGTCCCCCGCCTCCTGCGCGCGTCAACACGCCAGGCGGCCGACGGCGTCGCCGCCGTTGCCTCGCTGTACTTCGTTTTTCGAGGCGCAATGACTCGCCTCCTCTTATCTGCGGCTGGCGTAGATTGTCGATGATAGCAAAAGCTGGGAATTTGACGCCACCTTTCCGGTTTGTTACAAATGACTTTGGAGTGGTCGATGGTTGGGTTTGCGCCGTATAGCGCATGGGGGACACATGAGGTTCAGGTATTTCCGGTTTGCGGCTGCGGCCGCGGCGTTGCTCCTGGCGGCCTTCACACCCGGCGCCTGGGCCGAGTCCACGCAGGCAAAGCAGCCCGCCCCCAAGTCCGCACCGGCTGCCGAGGAGAAGCTGGCGCCCGTGCTGGCGCCCGAGCAGTTCTTCGGCGCCGCCGCCATGGGCTATGCGGCAGCCAAGGCAGTGCCCCACATTTGCCACAAGCTCTTCTGTTATTGCGGCTGCGACATCACCGACAGCCACAGCAATCTGCTCGACTGCTTCACCAGCTACCACGGCGCCGACTGCCACATCTGCCAGGAGGAGGCTCTCCTGGCGCTGAAGATGAACAGGGATGAGCAGCCTATCGCCACCATTCAAAAGGTCATTGACGAGACGTATTCGAGCAAGTACCCGTTCAAAGAGGACAGCCCGGCGTACAAGAAGTACAAAGCCACCAGGCTCTGGACTGCCGGCGGGCTGGCGCCCGCGTCCGTGGGGCCCAAGCCAGACGCCTCCAAGGACCCCGCCTGCTGCGCCGGCAAGTGACCGCCGGGCAGGCGGTCATCCCGAGCGGCCGAAACGCCAGCGATCTCGCCGGGCAGGCGGTCATCCCGAGCGGCCGAAACGCCAGCGATCTCAACCGTTGGTAGGGGCGCGCCCCGCGCCCGCATCCCGAGACCGGTTGATCACGACGGATCTGGCGGATTGGTTGCCGCTTGAGTTAGGCCAACTGTGATATCCGTATGCGCTAATGCCCCCACCATCGGCATCTCAGCCGGCAGCGCCCCTAAAACCACGCCTTAATGCAGCCCTCGCCCACTCGCGGATAAGTTGACCTTCCATTCTCAAGATGCTCGGCTACCTGGCTAAAAGAGCACTTACACAATTGTCATGAACTTGGATTATGGGGTGGCGTTCGGATAGCGTTTGCATGTTCTCTTTTTAAATCACAACGACTGAAAGGGCTCTGGCGCTCCTCTCCATCGGCTGAAACACCGCTCGTGCAACCAATGTTGCCGGATTTGCTCGCCTGAGCAACCGGCTGGTGGTTAGTCGATTGATGCGCCTCCCTGAGGTGCCGGCTGACGCGCTCCGGCGCAGGGCGAGCCGCGCCCGTTTGCTGGTTTAACCCACCTGAGCACAGGGCTCACCGGTTCCGTCAGGTTGCGCGGTTGCGCAGCCGTGCGGCACCGCAAACCAGAAAGAAATCTGGAGTACGCAGATGTCCAAGTCAACAAGACCGGGCGGTCGCTCAACTCGATCGCCCCACGGTTTCATTGTCTGGCGCCTGGTCTGGACCTGGCTGCAGACGCTTGCGGGGATTGCGCTCATGGGAGGACTCGTCACCGCCGCCCTGGTCTACTTCGGGCTGCAACTGACCTGGGGCGCACTCTTCCTCTCCTTGTGGATCATCATCCCGCTTCTCGGCTGGTATTTCAGTGGGCATCTCGTGAAGCGACTGACCGGCTGCCGCGCGCCGAACCCGCACAATGCCGAGCACCAGCGCCTGGTGCGCATCGTGGACAAGCTGTTCCCGAAAACCGGCCTTGCCATCAAGCCACCCGTGTATGTCTCGCCGATCAAGCTTCCCAACGCCTTCGCCACGGGCCGCACCCCGGGGCACGCCTTCATCGCGGCGACGGAGGGGCTGCTCCAGGTCGGTTTGACCGATGAGGAGCTGGAAGCGGTCATCGCCCACGAGCTGGCGCACGTACGCAACTACGACGTTGCCCTGAACTCGATGCTGGCAGCGCTGGGCTCGCTGTTCAGCATCATCCTGGCTGCCGGGTTGCCCCGCATCTTCAATCCTGCCTTCATCGCGACGAGCCAGGCGCCGCTGCTCGACGACCTGTCGGAGAAGGTCAGAAACCACAAGAAGCGGTTCTTCCTCCCCGACGGCGGCGTTATCGGTTTCATCACGATGCTCATCCTGTTCTACATGGTGAGCACGCTGACGAAGTTCATCTCGCTGTTCGTTGCGCGCGTGCGCGAGAGCGCAGCCGATGCGCACGCCTGCTACTGGACGGGCAACCCCTGCGCGCTTTCCATGGCGCTGCAGAAAATTCTTCTGCACGTCAAAAAGCACGCCGCCGACATCCGGCACGGGATCATCACGCGCGGTCTTTCGCCGCTGCTTTTCGTGAGCCCGCTGGAGGAAGGCGAGCTGGACCCGCAACCGGCCGGCGGCATCGCAGGCGCGCTGCGCCGGTGGTGGCGGGGTCTGGGCGAAAACCACCCACCCATCCGCCAGCGCCTGGATGTGTTGGACAAGATGAGCGGTCGAGCTTGCCCGCGAATCGTTTAGTACCGAGCCCGCTGGGGTGGCAGCTCGCCGCACTGCGGCTGCTACCCCGGCGGACCCTCGCCGCACCGCCGTTTTCTTCAAACACCTTTGTTACTATACGACATCGTCGCACGTCCTGGACGGGGGTCGGCACTCGCTGAGCCTGAGTGCTGGCAGCTTAGCGTTCCGGGGCAGTTCGGAAGGTGGTGCCGTTCGGGCGCGTCGTCTCCCTGGTGCCGTCGGTGTGGACGAAGGTGAAGTTGCCGTTATGGTCCACCTCGATGTCGCCCTGAAGTGTCTCGGCTGTTCGCTGTCCTTCCGCGTTGTAGAGATGCCAGCCGTTAGCGTCCCGGCGCCACGACCAGCCGTTCTGGTCGGTATACTGGGTAAGCCTGCCATCCGGGCTGTACTGGAATTCCTTGGAAGTGCCATCGGGATAGGTTACGCGGCTGACGCGCCCGTCGGCCGCCTGGCGCACGTAGCTGCCATCCGGGGAGCTGGTTTCCACCATTCCGTCATTGTGCCGGAAGATGAAGTTGCCGTGCGAGTCCACATCGATGTCTCCCTGCAGCGGCTCGCCGGTCCGCTGGCCGTTGTTGTCGTAGAGGTTCCAGGTGCCGTTCTCCTTGCGCCAGGACCATCCGTTTTGATCCGTGTACTGCTGAAGGCGCCCGTCCGGCCCGTACTCATAACGCTGGCTCGTGCCGTTGGCGAAGTGGACCTCCGTCACCTTGTTGTCTGCATTGCGCTCGAAGTACGCGCCGTTGGGGTACTCGCGCCGGTAAGTCCCGTCAGGACGTTGGATTTCCGTCACACCGTCGCTGCCGCGGAAAATGTAATTGCCGTCGCGGTCGACGTCGATGCTTCCCTGCAGTGGTTCACCGCTGCGCTGCCCGTCAGGGTTATGCAGGTACCAGCGGTCGCCATCGCGCCTCCAGGAAGAGCCGTCGTCGTAGGTTACCCTGTTCACCTTACCGTCCGAGCCATATTCGAACCTGTGATGCTGGCCGTCGGGCGTGGTTACGCTTGTCACCTGTCCCGCGTCATTTCGCTCGACCTGATGGGTCTGTTTTGTGCCCTGGGCATCACCCAGCATGAGCGACCCGAACTCTCCGGTAATACCGCTGCGCTGCTTGCCGTCCTTGATGTCCTCGCGATACTGCTTCTCCCGTTCGGACAGCAAACCCCTGTCCTCCAGCGCTTCGGTCCGGGCCCTCTCTTCGGCCGCGTCTGTGCGTTCCGGCGCACGCGTTTCGGAACTCTTGTCGCTTGCATCGCCGTTTGGCATATTGAACCTCCCGATTGACAGGGGCAGGTCTGCGTCTAATCAGGACAGCAAGACCCTCTTAATTACATTACAGTGGTGGAATATTAGGTGGGAATCAATCCCTTAACAACACTTAATGAGACCCGCGTGGTTCTCAAGGGGCTTGTCGTAACGTTACGAAGAATTGCCACCAAATCTGGTGATTGCCAGGATAAACTTCTGCTAAAATTAGCGCCGTTAAAACTTGGACTGAAGGGCGAGTATGACCACCGTCGCACTCCAGAACCAGCAGGCTGCATTTACCATGGTCTTCGACGACCGATGCGCCGTCGTTCGCCGCCTCGCCCGTCTTGTCAAGGGTTGGGATAGAAATCACACCTTTGAGCTGATTGGTCGCAACAACATCGACGAGCGCTCTGACAGGCTGCTCGCCGAACTCGATTCCTGCCCGTGGAGCCTTCTACTCGTCGATGCCCAGGGACACCGCTGGTCTGGACCGGAGGCAATCCCCATAATCTTGAAGAACCTTCCGTTCGGCAAAATCGCGGCCGTGCTCTATACCCTGCCAGGCACTATGTGGGTCACGCGCTTGTTTTATTTGACCGTATCGCGGGCGTCCCGCACGCGTCGCCGTTACGCGTGACCTTGAGGTTCGCGTCCCGGCCGGAGCAGCGCTGTGCCGTGCACAAGCGCGGTCTTGCGCCGAAACATTTCCGGCGCAGTGATGCTGCAAATGATCCGCCGGGTGTGCGCTGACTCCTGAGAGTATGTGCGTCCGATTGCGGCAGGACGCGATTCAGACGGTCCGTTCGGCGACATCCCCAACGTACTCGATCTTCTTCATCTGCCCCCTGTATGCCGCCAGCATTCCTTCGACGCACTTCCAGATATACACAATCACTGCCACATACCAGGCGATGTTGACGATCGCTACGAGGAATCCGGCAAAGGGTATAAAGGCCAGCACCATGGTGACGGCCCAGACGACAACTCCAATTCCTATAAAAACCGCCGCCAGCAGAACGCTCTGCATGGCATGAAAGCGCAGGAAGCGATTTTCTTTAGGTTCGGTGAGCAGCCAGATAATCGAGCAGACCAGATTTATCGCGCATAAAGGCAGATAGGCGAGCAATCCAGCTATCTTGTAATCCAGTCCGAGCACTTTGGTCTTGCCCAGCGACGGCTCTGTAGATCCCGGTTGACCGCCAGGCACGGGTGCAGACGGCTCGTCCATTGTGGTACCTCCCGAAATTTCACGGACCCCACATTACGACAAATAGCCTGAATCCCGTCCACGGTCAATAAGAAAGATCCATCCCTTGCCTGGGCCATCGATCCACTTCGGGCTCCGTCAAAAACCCTCCGCCACCGAGGCTGGTATCAATCGTGATACCAGCCTGTCGAGATTCGCCGCATGCGAGCCCTTGATGAGAACTGCTGTGTCATGGTCGAGCCGCCGCCGGAGATAAACTTCCGCTTCACGTTGTTCCTGGCACGCGACAACCTCAAAATCCGCACCCTGAGCCCCCTCGGCTGCGTGCCGGGCGAGGCGGCCCACGGTTACCAGCCCTGCCAGCCGCTTTTCCTTCAGCCAGCAGCCCAGATCCCTGTGCAGCCGCTCGGCCTGCCCGCCAAGCTCGGCCAAGTCACCGAGCACCACGTACTTCTTAGCTTGAGGGAACACCCGCTCGTCTAGAAAGGCGCATACGGACGCGCGCACAGAGTCAGGATTGGCGTTGTAAGATTCATCGACCAGAAGTGCACCGCCTTCAGCCAATAAGGTGTTGCCTCGCCCGGAAACCGGCTCGTATCGTTCCAACCCCTTTGCAATCGTCATGTCGTCGAGCCCGGACAGCCGGGCGGCAGTGATTGCGCACCATGCATCCTGAAGATGAGGGATGCCGTGAGCCTTGACTCTGAACTGGACCGCCTGCCCCTGCCCGGTGCGCGGGATGCCTCGCACCGCAGCGAAGCGCTCGTCGGGAGCCTTGACTATAAAAGTAGTGGAGGCGGGAGTGACGTCAACCTCTGTCAGGCTGTCCGGCTCGAAGCAGATGAACGTGCCGCTGAACACCTTTCTTGCGTGGCGCATGAGATCGTCAGTCGGTTGGCCGATCACGGCCACGCCCCTGTTACTATCCAGGTGTTCCAGCAGCTCGCATTTCGCGTGAATGATGTTGTCCAGCGTTTCCAGAATTCCCAGGTGGGCTGCGCCGACATTTACGATAATCCCCACGTCAGGAAGCGCCGTGCTCGCCAGCAGACCTATCTGACCCAGACCCCGCATTGCCATCTCGAGCACAAGAGCCTGCGTATCGTCCGGCATCGAGAGAATGGTCTTGGGCACGCCGAACTCGTTGTTTTCGTTCATCTGCGACTTGTGTGTGCGCAGCCCAGCCGACAGCGCGTAAGCGCACATTTCCTTGGTCGTCGTCTTGCCCGATGAGCCGGTGACTCCTATGACAATCGGATTGATTCGCTTTCGCCAGTTCCTGGCCAGGTCGTGGTAAGCCTGCAGCGTATCGGTTACTGCAATCAAGGGAAAGCTCGTGCTTGCAACAGGATAGCTGCCTCTCTCCTCGACAATACAGCCGAGCGCACCACGGGCGAAGGCGTCACCGATGAAGTCGTGCCCGTCAAACCGCTCGCCGGATAGAGCCAGGTACCACTGTCCCTCCTCTAGGCTCCGCGTATCCGTCGAAATGGCGCCGGCAGCGCCAGGCATCATTCCCTGGGCCAGCCGCCCGCGCGTGAAGTCAATGATCTCCTCAGCCGAAAACTCTGCCGCCATCTCAGCTTCCTGCTTCCCGGTTGCCTACCCAGTCCCGGGGCGAGTCAATCCTGTCATTGTAACCATTACATGCTTACCGCGCCCGGCCATCAAAAAGGCTCCTTGCGGAGCCTTGTAAAGCGAGTATTTGCTGGGCGGGCTCTAGCTTTGAACGGTGACGGCCGTCTCTTTCTTCTCCTCTTCCGGAACGGCGTACTGTACCGCCTCTGCCGTGGTCAGCGAGATTTCGCCGGTTTTCTTCCGTTCGCTGATAGCCCGGTTAAGAAGCCTGCTGGCAAAGTTGTTGCGCGTAATTGTCTGGTCGTTCTCGTTGGACATCACCTGCTGTCCTCCCGTGTGCCACACCGGTACTGGAGCTGCCGATTTCTGGGCAGAATGGTAGCCCAAGAGCTACTTATTGGCAACCCTCGACAGCCCCTTATAAGATGCATTTAATTGGAATTCGCGTACATGATGCATATATCGAACCGCGCTTTACAAGCGCGGTTCTGCCACCTCACAGCAGAGGCTATAATGACTCGGCAGCATCAACCTCCATGCGGGCAGCCAGTCGGCTGAAAACTGATGAGCACTGCGGGCGCGACCGAGCTTGCCAAACTCAGCCTGACGGGCGAAACGCCCGGCGCCGAACTCTTCCGGGCGCGAAGGCATCTCGTCGACACCCGTGATCTCACCGTAGCTGAAATCGACTGCTTGATGGCGGTGGCCGGTGTCTGCAAGTACCTGTACGGAATGACGAGCAAGCCCCTTCCTGTTCTGGAGGACATGATCGTCGCCAATCTCTTTTATGAGAGCTCGACGCGCACCAGGAGCAGTTTCGAGCTGGCCGCGCGCAAGCTGGGAGTCTCCGTGCTCAACCTCGACATCGCCAGCTCGTCCGTCTCGAAAGGGGAAACGATCGGTGACACTGCTCAGACGCTTATGTCGATGGGTGTCCATGCCGTCGTGCAAAGGCACTCCTCATCGGGTAGCGCCTATCAGCTCGCTCAGGCTCTTGGCGACAGAGTCCACGTCATCAACGCCGGTGACGGATGGAACGCGCACCCTACCCAGGCGCTCCTCGACTTATTCAGCATGCTGGAGTGCAAGCCGGACCTGCGCGGCTCCAAGGTTGCCATCATAGGTGATATCACTCACAGCCGCGTGGCGCGGTCCAACATATGGCTGCTCAAGCTGCTCGGCGTCGACATCCACGTGGCCGGCCCGCCTACCCTCGTCCCTCCGGACCTGGTCAGCTTCGGTGTCACCGTGCACAACAGGCTGGAGCCGGCCATAGAGAACTGCGATTTTGTCATGGCTCTCAGGCTTCAGCTCGAGCGGCAAAAGCAGGGGCTTATACCGAGCACCGGGGAGTACAAACGGCTCTACAGGCTGGACCATCATCGCATCCGGCTGGCCAAGCCGACCGTCAGGGTTCTCCATCCGGGGCCGGTCAACCGTGATGTGGAGATAACCGGAGAACTCGCCGACGATCCGGCGCTCTCGCTTATGAGCCGGCAGGTCTACAACGGCATCGCCGTCCGGATGGCGGTGCTCTACCTGCTCATGTCTGAGGGAGGAGCCGCAAAGTGAACGCCTCGATGCTGCTCAAGGGCGGCTTGCTTCTCGATCCATCCAGCCAAAAAGAGACCACGTGCGACGTGCGAATCGTGGACGGCGACGTCATGGAGCTCGGTGCCGACCTGCAACCAGGGAGCGCCGAGCAAGTCGTCGATGCCTCGGGGCTGTGGATAACGCCTGGATTTATCGACTTGCACACGCACCTGCGCGATTTCGGGCAGTCTGACAGGGAGACGATTGAAACAGGCACGCAGGCAGCGGCAGCCGGGGGTTTCACCACCGTGTTGGCCATGGCCAATACCGACCCGCCGATCGACAACGGCGCCATTCTCTGCCAGCTCATGTGCAAGATCGAGGAGCACGCGCACATTGAGGTTCTCCCGGTGGCCTGTGTCACGAAAGGCATGGCCGGAAAGGAGCTGACCAGCATGGTCGAGCTGGCCGGCGCCGGAGCCGCGGCTTTCTCGGACGACGGCATGCCGATTGCGAACATGGCTGTGCTGCGCCGCGCGCTGGAGTATGCCAAGCTGGCGGATCGCCTGATCATCAGCCATCCGGAAGACACGGACCTGAGCGGGGGCGGCAGCATGCACGAATGTTCCGTCTCCACCTCTCTGGGACTGGCAGGCATTCCGGCGGCATCCGAATCGGCAGCCGTAGCCAGAGAGATTGAGGTCGTCCGTCAGACTGGCTGCAGGCT
>DATNRD010000158.1:0-7090 GCA_036703665.1 Candidatus Obscuribacterales bacterium | reverse complement strand
TTGCGGCGTGAGACCCGCTTGCGGCGCCGTATTGTAGCCGCGTCCCAAACCCAAGACGGGCGCGACCGTTACAATTCGAGGTCCTTCAAGGTTTGGCTCTCGGGGTGCTCGGGCGGCCTTTCCTCGACCGACTCCGCCGGTGGCGCCTCTGGTGCCGCTCCCCTGGTCTGACCCGGGATTGGCGGTGCGGACAGCGGCGGTGCCTGCGGAGAGGCCGGTACTGCAGGTGGTGCCGGGAGCGGCGTTTCCGTTCTGGCTTGCTCCTGCGGCTCCAAGACAGGCTTTGCCGCCGGCTGGACTGTTGCTGCTTTGCGTCCACCGATGGGGTAAGTCTTGTACAATCCCCCGTCCAGGTACACGCGAAACTCCGTCTTGCCGTCCTCCTTGACCGGCTGTGCCGCCATGACGTCAAAGGGCTTGGACTCCTGCGGGTTCAGGGGCGGCACAAATTCATCGATTACCTTCTGTTCCCTTTCCCATAGAACTTTCTGCGCAACGGAGCTCCACAGCTCGACTTTGAGGGTGAGGAACTTGACCGGCTCGGACCCCGGGTTCCAGATCTCTCCGGCCAGACGCGGCAGGCTGGAGAGCGCATCCACCACGACATTGACGCTGCGAAGAGCAACCGAGGGCACCACGTTGACTGGGTCCAGGCTGCGCGCTTGCTGCAGGTACCCGTAACCGGCGGCAGTATCGCCCAGGTCCAGCAGCTCTTTGCCGCGCGTGGCCATGAGAGCGGCCAGCCGCTTGTCCAGCGAGCGGCTCTTGTTGGGAAGCTTGGAGGCGCGACGCAACTGGTCTATGGCCAACTCCAGCTGCCCGAGCCGCTCGTAAATCTCAGCAGCACGCTCGTAATTGCTGGCGTTCTCGGCAATTATGTTCAGCTTGGCAAGATAAGCCAGAGCCTGCTTGTCGTCGCCCGCGGACATGAACTTCCCGACCATCTTTTGATAGATCGAGGCCAGCCGTGCGTCGGCTTCCAGGTAGCGGGTTCCCTCTCTTAAAGCGCGGACTTCTTCCCAACAGCGCAAGGCCCGGTCCAGGTCACCGTCCCTCATTGCCTCGTCGCCCCAGGAGGCGCACAGATCGGCCAGCTCGGCTTTTTTGCCCGGGAGGTTGGCTTGCGCCAGCGGTCTAAGCAGTTCGATCGCTTTGTCGTGGTCACCGTGCTGCCTGTAGTACTTAGCCAGCTCCGATGCCAGTTGCGGCTCAGCCACCACACCGGTGCCCAGCTGTTGCGCATGGCTGATGCATTCCCATGCCTTGTCCACCTGGTCGATCCCGACATACGCTCGGGCAAGGGCGAGATAGACCCGCGCATCATTGGGTCTCAGCGAGGCAACCCGCTCGAGAGTTTTGACGGCGAAAGCGTATTGCCCGTTGACCAGCTGCTTTTGACCTTCCCTGAACAGCAACTCGTCGTCGCCGGGCTTGGTCAGAAAAAAGATGGTAGCGCCGGCAGATACCAGCAGTATCGCCAGCGCAACCACGATGCCCATTGCTGTTGGAATTACGCTGCGATGAGCATGGCCAGTTACCTTCGAGCGCCTGACCGGATGCGTTGCCTGGTCAGCAACAGCCGGCGCTGCCGCCTTACGCTGCTGTTCCGGGTCGATCGCGGACTGGTCTTTTGCATCGAGCCGCGAGCGCTCTCCGGTGCCTGTGCCCAGATTCGCTCCGCATGAGATGCAGTGCTCATACTGGGGCGGGTGATAAAGACCGCAGGCTGGACATTTCATCAGGTGCCGGAATGAGTAGGCGCCAGTGGATAACCAAGCTCAGAGCTACTTGATTTCTACTTTAGCACCGACAGCTTCCAGTTTTGCCTTGATCTGCTCGGCTTCTTCCTTCTTGACCTTTTCCTTCACCGGCTTCGGAGCGGAATCGACCAGATCCTTGGCTTCCTTCAAAGCCAGCCCTGTGAGCTCACGGACGACCTTGAGGACTTCGATCTTCTTGTCGCCGACCGAGGACAGGATGGCGTCGAACTCCGTCTTCTCTTCTGCCGGAGCTGCTGCCGCGGCGCCGGCTCCCGGCATGACTGCCATGGCCATGGGGGCAGCCGCGGTTACGCCGAACTTGTCTTCCATCTTTTTCTTCAAGTCGGCGGCTTCAAGAAGGGTGAGCGAACCGATTTGATCGAGCAGCTCGTCTACGGAAAGTTTAGTGGCCATCGTGTTTCTCCTTGGTTGACTGTCTGTGTGTGTGATTTCGTTTCTATGTTCAGGTGTATCTGCGCCCACACTGGGGCGCAGCGTGACGGCGCCCTTACGCGGCGTTCTGCTTTTTGGCTACCTCTTCTATGAGCAATGCCAGGTCGCGAATGACGCCTTCCAGGATGCCCGCCACTCCCCGGGCGCCCGAATCGAGTCCGCCCATGATGCTCGAGAGCAGCTGTTCCTTCGACGGCAGGTCGGCGAGCCCTTTCACCTCTTCGGGGGTCATTACCTTGCCTTCCAGTACGCCGCCGCGGATGGAGCCCTTCTTGATCTGCTTCAAGAACTCTACTGTCGTCTTGGCGGGCTGGACTGGATCTTCGTAGCCGATGATGATCGCCGACGGGCCTTTTGCCAGCTCTTTGATGGGAGCGAAGGGACCCTCGCCGGTGGCAATCTTGACCAGCGTGTTCTTGGCGACACGGCACTTGGCGTTAACTTTGTCGAGCTTGCGGCGGAACTGAGTAATCTCAGCCACCGTCAAGCCTGTCAGGTCCGTGACGATAGCTACTTGACCCTGGTTGAAAAGGTCGCGCACTTCAGAGACGATCTCTTGCTTGCGTGCTCTGGTGGCCATGGGCAGTCTCCTTATTTGAGGCGGAGGGCCATTCCCGGACAACAAAAAATCCCTGACGGCAACCGCAGGGATCACAAACGGGAAGCGTTGCCTCCCTTCGACAAGGTCGAACGTTGTGACCTCTAGCCGGCTGTCCATGCGGATCAATTAAGCCTTTGCCGCTTGCGGCAGGCGCCGTGCTGTCTGCGGTCGTGCCCGGAAATGGGCAAGGGGACATTTTGCCAGAACGGATCTCCTGACGTCAAGGCGAAACGCCCGCACTGGCGGTACTTCTAAGGCTTTCTTAATATTGCGCCGACTCACCAGTTCGGCGGCGGTTAGGTCTGCCTGCCCGTGCAACGGGCTATTATGAGGTCTAGCCGGCCGCTGCCTCGCCTGGCGGAGTAAATGCCGAGCCCAATCTAGGGAATCCTGGGGAACCTATGAGCGTATTCAAGAAGCACGTGTTTGTCTGCGTATCGGGGAGCACCTGCCCGAGGCAGGGCAGCGAGGAGGTGCTGAAGCTGCTCCGGCAAGAAATTGCCGCCCGCGGGCTCAAGAAGGAGATCAGGATCAACAAGGCGGGCTGTTTCGACCAGTGCGGCAACGGACCCATGGTCGTCGTCTATCCGGAGGGCATCTGGTACGCGCACGTCCAGCCGTCGGACTGCCTGGAGATAGTCGAGTCGCACCTTATCGGCAACAAGCCGGTCGAGCGCCTCTTCTACGACGGGCGCGGCAAGCTCGTCCATGAGAAATAGGGCGAGCCCAATTGCTTCTGGTGACACATAAAATAGCGCCGGTGGCGGTGCCCTCGGGACAGTCGTCTTAGTATCGAGGCCGCAAACCAGCCAACCGGCTGACTTAACCATACCCCCGCGGGCCGGTTTCTAACACTGGTCAGAGAATATTTCCGGGACCCGCCACAGCGAGGCAAGGGCGGCGAGGAGCCGCTAGAGCCTGATAGGGGCGCATGGCAATGCGCCCGTGTCGCGCGGAGGCAGCCGGTGGAAGCGCTTACTAAAAGAATCCGCCCCCTCCGCCCCAGTCTGCCGGGGGCTGGTCCTGCCCGCCTGCCTGGCGGGCAGGGGCCGGGGGCTGGGCGGCGAATCTGGACAGAAGCTGTTGGGCGGGGTCCCTGACCGAAGGGATGACGCTTGCTTCGGCAAGCTGCTTGATGCGCTCCTCGTTGAAAATCTTGATGCTGTTGACCAGTTGCGGTTTCTGACCGGCGAGCGCCAGCAGGCAGTACAACGCCTTGGTGCGATCCTGGTGGGAATTGCGGCTCAGTTGCCGCGACACGGCCTCGACAAGCATCTGGAAGGGGAAGTTATCGGGCAGCATCTCGAACCGCGAGAACATGTACCTGGCTACCTCTGCCCGGACATCTGAGTCGGCATCGTCCAGGGCTGGAATGAGGTAATAGGTCGTCTCCGGAATGGCTCCTGCCCAACTGAGGAGCTGCACGGCCTTTCTGCGGCGGTTCGGGTCTGGATCGGAGGCGATGACGGCCAGCAGCTCCAGGCGCATGTCGGGCACTTGCCGGGCAAGCTGCTCGACGATGACATTGGCCGGCTCATCCGAGAAGTACTTGACGCCGTCCTTTATGTTCTCCGACCACGGGCGCCCCTCGTCGGTGAGCTTCTGCAACCTGGACTCGAGCTGGTCGAGCAGGATGAACGGCCTCTCGCTGCGCACAAGCACATGTCTGGGCTCCTTTAGCCGGCGCGTCGGCACCGGGTCAGCGGCGCTGTCCGAGACATCCACAACTACATAGAACTTGTCCGGCGGGGCAGAGACTACCTGCACCTTGGAGTTGACATGGCGAAGCTCCAGCTGCTTCTTGAGGCGATCGACAGCCCTGGTCGCCTGTTCCATCGTGGCTCCGGGCTTGAGCGCAAGATATTTTTGGATTTCGGCCCGCGTGATTTGTGAGGAGCCGTAGAACTCCACACCGGCAAAGCGCAGCCCATAGCGGCTGGCACATAGAGCCTGCGGGGCGGCGCCGGCGAAGCCCAGGAGCAGGAAGAGTAAAAGTGACAGGAGCGCTTGGAGCCGCGCAATCCAGGGCGAGAAATCTTTGCCCGGGGCTGGCCCGGGCAGGAGATTCTTCGTCGCCCCAGAGGGGCTCCTCAGAATGACAGGTCCTTCATTGTTGCGAAGGCTTCCTGCCAAAGTTACCGCGCTCCTCAGCGCGACCTGTGGGGAACGTCGGACAGTGAACATTTGATCTACTACTTGCTCCCTGATCAGGGCAACCCTGGCGTGGTTGCCCTGGAATTTTATGCCCATGTTGTCATTGTACCGGGGCGGTAGATCGTGACGAGTCACCTGCCGGTATCAGGCTTTCCGGACGGATGATTCTGGCGGCCTCGTTTATCTGTCCGGTGATGCGGACACTCTTGCCGGCCAGCTCCCTGGGCTTGGACTGGTCCAGCAGCCGGTAAATCTTGCCGGTCCCGGATTCTACCAGGACGAACTGAGACCCGGCCTCGACGCACTTGACGGTGCAAGATGCGTCATCGGCTCCCATGCTTCCTGTTCTGAGCATGCCGGCATGGCTCGGCCCGCACAGGCTGTCGCTGATGGTGCCGGTCTTCTCGCCCGCTGTCCATGATTCTCCGGCGGACGGAACTGCCGGGGGCGCTCCCGACCCGCCACCGGAAGCGGTATCAGTCTCGGAGACCGTAGAGCAGCCAAGCAGGCTTAAGGCCAGTGGCAGTATTAACAGGCAATACGCGAAAAGTCTCATTGGTCGTTCTCCGGATTGACGGGTCGGCTCATATGCAACCGCTGCCTGGCGCCAAGTGGGCCAGGTGCGATCCGTTAATTGTATAGTGTTGCCGTAACGTGAAGTAACGTTTCGGCCAGCACAAGTGATGGAACCTGGAAACTGTCATCCTTAGGAGTGTGGTGACTTTCGCAGAAAGCCATGGCAGCCCAGAACGACTTGTCATCCTGAGGAGCGCAGCGACGAAGGATCTCGTAGCGGAACCGGCAACCTGTCTAAAGATGTGAGATCCTTCGCGCTGCGTAAGAGGATGACAGTTGCGAGGCGGGTGACCTGTCTTGACCGAAACCTTGCAACGTGAAGCCTGATCCTGGTAAGCCTGGCGCGCCTCTGCGGTGATCTTGAAGATCACTCGACCGGTCTGTCTTCCTGATTGGGTTTTCGTCGGGGCAGCTGACGATTGGCACGGCTGGCGCGGCGAAAATTTGGGCTACCACTCTTACTTATGTATGGCTTAATCCCGCCGGCATTGAAGCTGCTTGTCACGGCGGCGTTGCTCAAGGCGCACGGTCGTGCAGCACTGTCAGGCGGCCACTTTAGC
The DNA here is from genome assembly GCA_036703665.1 of Candidatus Obscuribacterales bacterium. Classification (GTDB taxonomy): domain Bacteria; phylum Cyanobacteriota; class Vampirovibrionia; order Obscuribacterales; family Obscuribacteraceae; genus DATNRD01. The sequence continues at coordinate 986 of DATNRD010000158.1, read as the reverse complement.
GAAACGATGTAAGCCGGGTATGTGCCGGGCAGCCGGGACTGGTCGTAAAATGGGAACAAGTCCTTAGCCAGGCTGTCAACACGTTGAAGCGACTACTGTCAATCCTCATACTTGTGCTGGCGGTGTTTTACGGAGTACCGCACCTTGGCTGCTCTTGTAGTCAGACGGCAGTGGCATCCTCAAGCAGCCAGGCTGAGCATAGTTGCTGCACGTCAACACCGTGCAGTTTGGCTGCATGGCAAATTGGCAAGGGGTGGACATGCTGTGGCGAGCTGGGGAATCCCGCGCCGGCGGCAGCCAGCTCTATGCAGTCGGAATGCCGCTCAGAGGGTGTGCGAGTGGCCATTTTGGGTCTGCCTGGCATCGGCAAGCCAGAGAAGCTCGCGCGGAAGGATTCGGTGTCTGCTGTCAATCGGGCTCCGCCCCGGATGAGGGGCTTTGGCTCCAGCGACACGTACTTGTTTAAAAGAGCGTTGCTCATTTGATCCCCGCTTGGGTTGGATGTACTTGGCTGTTCTTGTGCTATGGGTCGCCAGGCTCGACACAAGATGACCAAGTAATACGTCTTATTGGTCTGAGGCGTCCTCTCTCGCGAACGGTTAAGCCTACCTGAAGGAGATCAAGGGGGCAGGTGATGAGCAAGGTGGTTCTATGGCTGGGAGCAGCCGCTGCAATTGGAGCCTTTTCGGTTGGATATGAGGCTCTGGCTTATGAGCAACAGTGGTATGGGTATGTGATTGACCGGCAATGCGCTGAGTCATTTCGGGAAGACACTGACCCGAGGGCCTTTGTTCTTCATCACACCAAGGCTTGCGCTTTGATGCCAAACTGTCGGGCAAAGGGGTACGCGCTTTTTGTCGATGGCAAATGGTACGACTTCGACAAACGCGGCAACGAGCTGGCAGTCAAGCTTCTCCAGACCAGTAAGAGAAAGAAGGGATTTTACGTTCAGGTCACTGCTGAAGCGCGGGGCAGGGTCCTCATCG
>DATNRD010000157.1:0-4064 GCA_036703665.1 Candidatus Obscuribacterales bacterium | reverse complement strand
CGGACCGCGCGAGTGAGAGAAATAGGTCTTGCTTCTGGAAACTGATGCTTTTGAGTGCCTGACTGGACCGCCATGTCTGCCGCTGTCCGCAGGCTTCTGGTGACTGCTCGTGAGGCACAACTTGTCTGAAGCGATCCTGGTGACTGGTGGCGCTGGGTTCATCGGCTGCAACTTCGTGCGGGAATGGTTGGCGCAGGAACCCGGGAGCGTCGTGAACCTGGACAAGCTCACCTACGCTGGGAACCTTGCTAATCTCGCCGACATCGCCGACAACCCACGACATTTGTTCGTTCGCGGAGACATCTGCGATGCAGCCTTGGTCGATTCGCTCCTCGAGAAGTACTGCCCTTGGGCAATCGTCCACTTTGCAGCCGAGAGCCATGTGGACCGCTCGATTCACGGGCCCGAGGATTTCATCCAGACGAACGTAGTTGGCACGCTAAGGTTGCTGGAGAGTGCGCGCGGCTACTGGGATAAGCTTTCCGGTGAGGAAAAGGCACGTTTTCGCTTTCTGCATGTATCGACCGACGAAGTTTACGGGAGTCTGGAACCGGAAAATCCGCCGTTCAACGAAGCTACACCCTACGCGCCCAATAGCCCGTATTCCGCTAGCAAGGCGGCATCGGATCATCTTGTGCGCGCGTACCACCATACCTACTGCCTGCCGGTGCTCACCACCAACTGCTCCAACAACTACGGCCCCTACCAGTTTCCGGAGAAGCTTATTCCGCTCATGGTGCTAAATGCGCTTGAGGGCAAGCCGCTTCCACTTTATGGGGACGGCAGGCAGGTGCGAGACTGGCTCTATGTCGGCGACCACTGCGAAGCGATCCGGCTGATCCTGAGGAGCGGTAGCGTGGGCAGTACCTACAACATCGGAGGCCGTTCCGAACGAACCAATATCGAAGTGGTCCAAGCTATCTGCTCCCTGCTGGACGAGTTGAGCCCGGACTCCCCAGCAAAGCCGCACAACTCGCTGATCGCCTTCGTCAAGGATCGTCCCGGCCACGACCGGCGCTACGCGATGGATACGACGAAAATGGAACGCGAGTTCGGATGGCGGCCGCGCGAAACGTTTGACAGCGGGCTGCGCAAGACCGTGATGTGGTATGCCTCCAATCGCGATTGGGCAAGAAAGGTCATAAGCGGGGAGTACCGAAGTTGGATGGAAAAGCACTACGGGAGAATGGGGAATGGGAAATCGGGAATAGGGGTCTGAACAGTGCTGGACCTGATGAAGACCTGGAAGCCTGGAAAGAGTCGATGCGGTTCGTGAACAGCGTCTACGAGTTGACAAGGACTTTCCCACACCAAGAGATGTATGGGCTTGCAGCGCAAACGCGTCGCACGACAGCATCGATCCCGAGCAAGGTAACAGAACGCAACGTCTTGTTCGACCGGGAATCAATTCACCCTATGTCTTGATGTGGCGAAGGGATCTCTCAGCGAACTAGAGACACAGCTCCTGATAGCCGAGATCTCGGTTACCTCCCCAGAGACCACGAGGGATTCGATGCCGACCCAGGGGTGGCAAAGCTTTTTACCGAACTAAACAGAAAGGGTAAGTGACTAAAGTGCCCTGATTTTTGTCATGAGCTGCCGTTGCCCATCCTCCATGCCCCATTCATTCACTATTCACCGATGAAAGGCATCATCCTCGCCGGTGGTTCCGGCACCCGACTTTATCCTGTGACGCAGGTAGTGTCCAAGCAACTGCTTCCGGTCTATGACAAGCCAATGATCTATTACCCGCTGAGCGTGCTCATGCTTGCGGGAATCCGACAGATTCAGATCATTTCCACCCCGCAGGACGCGCCAAGATTTGAGCAGCTCCTGGGAGATGGGCGTCAGTGGGGAGTGGAGTTTTCCTATGCTGTGCAGAATTCGCCGGAAGGGATTGCCCAAGCCTTCCTCATAGCGGAGCGCTTTATTGCAGGGGACCCTTGTGCACTTATCCTCGGGGACAACATATTCTATGGACACGATCTTGCATCAGACCTTGAGAGCGCTGCATCCAAGTCGGAGGGCGCAACGGTCTTTGCTTATCCAGTTCGGGATGCAGAGCGGTATGGAGTCGTGGAGTTCGATTCGCATGGCAAGGCTCTATCAATCGAAGAGAAACCAAAGGAACCTCGCTCACGCTACGCTGTGACTGGGCTGTACTTCTATGACCACCAAGTGGTCGCGTTTGCGAGGATGCTCAAGCCTTCTCCTCGTGGTGAACTGGAGATCACAGACCTGAACAGGCTATATCTGGAGCATGGCAAACTGGACGTGCGAGTCATGGGCCGAGGTCACGCATGGCTTGACACCGGTACGCACGACGCCTTGCTTGAAGCCTCTCACTTCATCGAAACCATCGAAAGGCGACAGGGGCTGAAGATTGCCTGTCCAGAAGAGATCGCGTTCCGCAAGGGGTACATCTCGGCGGCACAGCTCGAGAAGCTTGCCGCCCCCTTGAACAAGAGCGGCTATGGACAGTATTTGCTCGGACTATTGCGCGAGCGCGTCTTCTGATGAAAGTCACCGAAACCTCACTGCCGGGCGTTTTGCTTCTGGAGCCGCAAGTCTTCGAAGACGATCGTGGCTTCTTTTTCGAAAGCTACAACGAGCGCATTTTCAAACGTGCTACCGGCATCGAAGCTCGCTTCGTGCAGGACAACCATTCAAGGTCAGCCAAGAATGTTCTGCGGGGATTGCATTACCAGCTGCACCAGCCTCAGGGAAAGCTGGTCAGGGTAGTGACCGGAGAGATCTTTGACGTTGCTGTCGACCTGAGACGCAGTTCCGCGTGCTTTGGACGATGGGCGGGCATGCGGCTTTCCGCACAAAGCCGCCTGATGATCTGGATTCCACCGGGGTTCGCGCATGGTTTTCTTGCACTGGCGGAAGGCGCTGAGGTGCTTTACAAGTCGACCGACTACTATGCACCTGAACATGAGCGAACGCTCCTTTGGAACGACCCCGATTTGGCGATTGACTGGCCGCTGAGCGGACCTCCTCTCCTCTCGGAAAAGGACCTTGGGGGAACTTCACTGAAATCGGCAAAAGTCTACGACTAGTGCGAATTCTTTTGCTCGGACAAACCGGACAGGTCGGCTGGGAGCTGTCAAGAGTACTCGGACCGCTTGGTTCGGTGATGGCACCGCCTCGCGACTCGCTGAATCTTGAGAAGGTCGATACTGTCCGCTCACTGATTCGCGACTTTCGGCCAGAAGTAATCGTCAATGCTGCCGCTTATACCGCCGTGGATCAGGCGGAGTCGGACGAGAAGCTCGCAATGGCGATCAATGCGCGGGCGCCGGCCGTAATGGCGGCGGAGGCTCTGAGACTCGATTGTCTGCTCGTGCACTATTCCACAGACTATGTCTTCGACGGCACCAAGACTGGAGCGTACCTGGAGACGGATCCTCCCCGTCCGCTCAGCGTCTATGGACGAAGCAAGCTGGCCGGCGAGCAGGCCGTTATTGCGGCAGGTGGCATGCATCTCGTTCTCCGCACCAGTTGGGTATATGGCACTCGTGGAAAGAACTTCCTGCTTACGATGCTTCGCCTTGCCCGGGAGCGGGGTGAAGTGCAGGTCGTTGACGATCAGTTTGGTGCACCAACCTGGTGTCGCTGGCTGGCAGAGGCAACAGGTCAGATACTGGCGCAACTATCGCATCAAGGGCAGCTTGATACGGCGCGCGCACGATCCTTGAGTGGACTATACCATCTATCGGCTGGAGAACGTACTTCTTGGTGCGGCTTCGCGCGAGAAATCTTCGCTCTGGCTGGTGTTCCCTGCACGGTGAAAGCGATAACGACAGAGGAATATCCAATGCCAGCGCGCAGGCCTTCTAACTCTCTCCTAGACAACAGGAAGATCTCGAGATGCTTTGGTATTCAGCTTCCTGAGTGGAAGCGGGGATTGGTTTTGTGCTTGGAAGACCTTATAAGCAAGCGTGTTCCAATCCCTCCGCAAGTCGCCTAGCAAAGTGGATGCAGGTATTGGCATACAGGCCGTTCAGGAATCGCTATTCAGCAACGGCGCATGAGGTGAACAGGAGACTGGCGCGAAAGCC
>DATNRD010000156.1:0-2388 GCA_036703665.1 Candidatus Obscuribacterales bacterium | reverse complement strand
CGCCGTAATGGGCAATGTCGTCCTGGCGCTCCAGCTGCTTGCTGTCCTGCTCGATTGCCCTGGACAGCTCCTGCTTAATCTGCTCAGCTTGCTGTGTGTTGCCGGACTTGACCGCCCTGTCGTAATTCTGCGTGAGCTGCTTGAGGTTCTCCAGCGCCTTTTCATCGCCTCTGGTCACGAAGCTGATTGCCTTGCCCAGGTAGCTGCGGGAGGCATCTTTTCTCTCGTGAAAGGCGATTGCCTGGCGCGCCAGGGCGATCGGGTCGGCGGCGCCGGCAGCCGGCGCAGGCAGGAGCTCGGCTGGCTTGCTCTGTTCGCTCCGTCTTGGTTCGCTCTTCTCCTGGCGGGCGGTGCTGTCCGCGCCTGTGCTGCCTGCGCGCTCCGCCCAGATGGCGCTCGACAGCTCAGCGGCGCCGGTGCCCGGCGCCTGGGAGTCGCCGCTGGAGGGGGAGTCCCCCTGGTTGCTGGGTTTGCCGGGCCGAGACATGGAAGAGATACCTGAAAAGCAAGCCCCCGCTGCCTTTAATCCCATTCAGGCCTGCCTGTAAACATCCTAACCGCGCTCCGGGCGCCTGCCAAGCAATTCCTCCGGCTCCGGGTGGTGTTCTTACGGTTATACCTGTCACATCGATTGGGGGTTGCTTGCGGGGACCTGCGCGCTAAGCGTGTCGCGAGCATAGGCCAGGCAAGCTCTTATATCCTCTCTGGTCATACCCGGATAGTTTTCCAGGACGTCTTGCTCGCTCCATCCCTGCGCCAACAGATCGATGATTAGCTCCACGGCCAGCCGGGTTCCTTTGATAATTGGCTTCCCCGCTAGAATTGCTGGATCCAGCACGATCCGGTCGTGCCAGTCCTGGCTGGAGCCAAGGTTGCCGTCCATTCGAAGTACCTCCGATGCTTGATTTTGTCATGAAATGTTGCGAACGGCCAATCCCATGTCCGGCAAGCGCTTAGTCCACGCGGCGGGGGTTGATGTCAGCTGCCCTGGAGGTAGCGGACGAGCTGGGTGTATTCGCTGAGATCGGCGGAGACCTGCTGGAGATCGAGCCCGTCGGCGTAGATGTGGATGAGCGGCTCTACGGCATCGGGGAGAACGAGGATCCAGTGGTCCGGGCGGGTCTGGACCTTGACGCCATCGAGGAGTTCCACTGGACGGTCCTGACTCTTCTCCACCAGAAGCCGCATGACGCGCCCTTTTCGCTCCCAGGGACAGTGGACGGAGTCCACCTGATAAATGAGCGGGGGCAGCTCGGACACCGCCTGGTGCAGCGTGCGCCCCTGGTAGGTGAGGTGCTCCAGCACCTGACCGGTAGCGAACATGGCGTCGTTGCCGTTCTGGAACTCGGGGAAGATGAAGCAGCCGTTTGAGCTGCCGCCCAAAACGACGTCTGCCAGGCGGGCGGTGGTGCTGCCGATTTCCGTTTCGGACGCCTTGCAGCGCACGACCTTGCAGTCATATCTGGCGGCGATGCGCTCTATGCAGGAGCTCGAGTTGATTGGCACAACGATCGACTTGCCGTGCTTGTCGCGCAGGATGATGTCGGCCACCACCGCCAGGAGAAGCTCCCCGCGGATGATCTGCCCGGTTTCGTCAACCAGCGTCATCTGCTCGCCGTTGCGCCCTACCTGTACTCCCAGGTCGGCGTTGAGCGCCTTGACCACGTCGGCAAGCTGCTTGCGCATGGCCATGCGCTCTTCCTGCTTGGGAGGCGCGCCACGGATGGTGGCATTGAGCACGACCGTTTCGATGCCGAGCCGGCCGAGCAGATCGGGCAGGATTACGCCGGTCTCCGCCATGGCGTAGTCGATCACCACTTTCGGTGCGCGTGTGCTGAGCGATCCTTCCTTCGTAACCCGCGTATACGTAGAGCCAGGCACCACGCAGAAGGGCACCTTGTCTTGCTCGAAAACCTGGCCCTTCACGTGGTTGAGGAACTCGTCCATGTAATACTCGCGCACGCGGCTGGGATATCCGATATTGCCTATGTCAGCGGGCAGGCATCGGGGGAAGTCTTCCTTGAAGAAGGTGGCCTCGATCTTCCTTTCCATCTTCTTGGTTATGGCGATGCCGTCGCTGTCGAAAAACTCGATCGATATCTTGTCCGGCTCCCGCTGGGAAACACGGGTGTGGACAAGCCCGGCCGCGCGCGTCGCCTTGGCGTAATAGCGCGAGATGGGCAGCGACATAGACTCGAGGTTTTGCACGTCGACCCCCACCGACATGAGCCCGGACACTATGGCGCGGCTTATCATGCGGCTTACACCCCAGTAGTCGCGGCTGACCAGCACGGGTCCGGTCTTGAGGGTGGCACCATAGGCGGCGGCAAGGTTCACCGCGAACTCGGGCGTGATTTCGATGTTGGCCAGGCCCCGCACGCCGTGCTC
>DATNRD010000155.1:0-3564 GCA_036703665.1 Candidatus Obscuribacterales bacterium | reverse complement strand
GATGACAACTGGGGCAAGTTCATCGACAGCTGGCCCCTGGCTGTCGATGACGAGCCGGCAGCGCCGGGACAGGAGCAGGTGCAATGAAGACCTACATCGTTCCCGGCCTCGACAACGTCGACAGGGAGCTTCTCCACAACCACGGGGTGCTCTTCTACCCGTGGGGCACCGAGATCATCGTCGACCAGTCCCAGCTGCCCGCAGCGCTCCAGCTGCTCAACGCCACGGCGACTGAGGCACCGACGGAATACGAAGGCATGTACATGCTTACCTTGCAGTTCAACACGATGGTCTCCGCCGAAAGCGCCGACAAAAGAGCACTGGACCGCGCTCGCAGCCAGTCCCGTGCCAACTACATCCAGGCCTGCCAGGCTCGCCTCAAGGACTTCCTCACGCAGGCCCAGCAGAAGGTAAGCGAGCACCGGAAAAAGCTCTCCCCTGCCCAGGACAGCTTCGTCGCCCTGGCCAGGCAGCGCTTCCTTGCCGCTCAGGGCAAGGTCGACGAGCGCATGGAAAGGGAGTTTCGTGAGCAGTTCCAACGGCTGCTCGCCACGCCCAAGGTGAGAGCCGTGCGCGTCACCAGCGGCGCTCTTCTGGTGTACACGGAAACGCTCTACGCCAGGGATCCGCGCACCGGGCTCCGGCACGAGCTCGGCGAGTACCTCATCGTCATCCGCACGGACGGCGTCGAGGATGGGGTGCGCTGGTTCAACAGCACGCGCCGCGTCCGCACGATCCATCCCGGTATGAATGCCCCCAGAGTCTTCGCCAACGGCACTGCCTGCGCCGATGAAATCAAGGAAACGCTCCTGGAACTCATCGCCCAGTTTGACTTCGCGACCGTGGCCGAGCTGGCCATCCAGTTCGTCGAGACGCTCACCAACGACGAGCTGAGCAAGTACATCGACAGGTGGCCTGTGGCCAGGGAGACGAGCCCATGAAAGACAAAGACAACAACCCGACCAGCAAGCCGGCAGGCAGCTGCTGCGGCGGAGCCAAGCAGCCGGAGCCCCTCAGGGGCGAGGTCACGCCGCCCCCCGCGGCGGTGCCGGCCGAAGGCAAGTCCGGGCAGACGCAGGAAAACGCCGCCGCCAAGCCCGGCGAGGAGAAGAAGGAACAGCCCTTCTTCCGCATCGAGCGAGACCCGGACGGCCCGCTGCGCCCGCATCGCGCCTTCCCGCGGGCCGAGATGCTCATCGAAAGCCCCAGGGTGCTCATCACCCCCGAGGCGTACAAGCGCATGTGCCTCTACATCGAGATCGCGCCCAAGGAGGTCGGCTGGCTGGGCACGGTGAGCCGGCGCCCGAACGGCGACTTCCTCATCGAGGAGGTTTTCCTGGTCGAGCAGGAGGTAACCAGCGTGGAGACCGAGCTGACCGTGGAGGGACGCGAGAAGCTGGTGCTGGAGCTGCTCGAAAAGGGTGACCCCGGGCTCGAGCAAGCCAACAAGCTGCGCTTCTGGGGTCACTCCCACGTGCGCATGAGCACCGGACCTTCCGGTACGGACGAGCGCACCATGGAGCAGTTCGGTACCGAGGGCATGCCTTTCTACATCCGTGGCATCTTCACCAAGCTCGGGCGCGGCGAGTTCACGATCTACCTTTACGATAAGGGCTACCGCATCCTCGACGCACCATGGGCGGTGTGGGACCCCGCCGAAGGGATCATCCTGGAGCCCAGGCGCTTCCCGACGTACTCCTTCGGCACGTGGGGACAGGGCAGCACCGGCGGCTCAATCTTCGGGCAGCGCCAGGAAGCGACGGTCGTAAGCAAGGACAAGCCGCTGCCGGACAAGCTGGTGCCCGACGAGCAGCTGCGCGCTGAGGTCACCGCCGAGTACGAGGCCAAGGTCAGCGAGCGGCGGCCCTTCTTCCGCTGGTTCCGCAAGGACCGCGATGACGATGACAAGCCCGAACTGACGATCGAGGATGCGGATCTCATCCCGACGGGCTTCGATTTCGGGGGCGACGATCCGCCGCCGCAGTATGTAGGCAGGCGCACGCCGCCTCAGACAGGCAGGCAGGGACAAGCACCGGCAGCCACCGGCGTTCAGCCCGAGGGCAACGGTGGTGGCATCCTGGGCTGGCTGCTGGATACGCTCTTTGGCAGCTCGCCGCAGCCGCCCGCTGGCGTCAATCCGCCTCCCACAAGCGACAAGCACACCGGCTGGCCGGCAGGCGCAGCCGACGGCAAGCCGACGCCCGGTCCGGCAGCCGGGAAGCCGGAGCCGACCACCGGCAGCGGGCAGGCCAAACCAGCCGGCGCGCCGCCTTCTTCCAAGCCCGACAGCGGTTCTCGCAGCTGAACGATCTGCCAGGAAAGGGCAAAGACATGAACAAGGTGGACATCACACGTCACATCGACGTCTTCTCGCGCGACGCCTTCGGCGACCGGCGCATCGACGTGATCGGCGCCGGCGCCACCGGCTCCCGCATCGTTGTCAGCCTGGCCAAGCTGGGTCTGGAGAACATCCACGTCTGGGACTTCGACAAGGTCGAGGCCCACAACATCGCCAATCAGGCGTACGGCGACGGCGACATCGGCAAGCTCAAGGTCGACGCCCTGCACGACCTGGTCAAGGCGCAGACCGGCCTGGCCATCCACAAGCACGCCGAGCGCGTGGACGGGTCTCAGGAGCTGGGCGATGTGGTCTTCCTGCTCACCGACACGATGTCCTCTCGCAAGGAGATCTGGAGCAAGGGCATCCGCTACAAGATGCGCACCAAGCTCATGATCGAAACCCGCATGGGTGCCAGCGAGGGGCGCGTCTACACGGTCAACCCCACCCGCCCGGCGCACGTGAAGGGCTGGGAGGGCACGCTCTACGACGACGCCGTGGCCGAGGTCTCGGCCTGCGGCACCACCATCACCGTCGGTCCCACGGCCGAGTTCCTCTCGGGCCTGGCGGTCTGGCAGCTGATCCGCTGGCAGGCCATCGAGCAGGGCAAGGAAGACGTGCTCGACAACGAGATCCTCTTCGGCCTCCGCCCGCTTTACACGATGACCCGCCAGTTCGAGTAGGGGCTTCGCCTGGACTCGACGGCGGCAGGCAGGGACGGTGCCCGAGAGCGTCGCCCCTGCCTCCGGGAGTACCGGGTTTTGTTCCATTGTCCTACCCACCTTCTTCGGCAGGCTGGACACCGCCTGCACGCTCTCGCGCCGCCACCGGCGGTGCGCCGGACACGGGATGAATCCTATGCCTCAGAATTCGCAGTCGCTGGAAAAAGTGCTTTCGCTTGCCGCTGAAAAGGCAGGCGTCATGGGCACAGCTACGATCAACGTGCCGTGCCTGGTGGTCGCCATCGCGGCCGAAGGCACCTCACTGGCTGCCTCTCTTCTCAAGAACGAGGGGCTGACGCCTGATGTTCTGGAGCGCACGGCAAGAAACCTGTACGGCTCCTGGCAGCCGAATCAAGCTGCCGCTGTTGCGCAGCCGAGCATGAGCAAGGATGCGCAGAACATTCTTCAGTCGGCTGGCAGCCTGGCCCTGGAATCCGGGCACGTCTGCCTGACACCTACACACGTTCTTCACTTCGCCGTCACGCACCACGAGGGCGAGAAACT
>DATNRD010000154.1:0-3975 GCA_036703665.1 Candidatus Obscuribacterales bacterium | reverse complement strand
GAATGGCGCGCCAGGTCCTGATCCCTGGCGCCGAGGTCGACCAGGACTCTATGCAGCGCTGAGACTGCCGGAACATCATCGAGCTCGTAAATAACGTGCTTCTCGCAGCGGGTCACGCGCATGGGACGGCCAATCGGGCGGCAGCCTTGCGCAACCACCGTGTCCACGACGATGTTTCCCGAGAGAGCTACGCCGACCACGCCGGCTCTTAGGATCTCCCCGTTCAAGAACAACGCGTTGATGCCGGGCTGGCTGGCGCCGCTGGCCAGCCCGCCGACCTTTATGGATCCGGGAAAGGCAAAATCGAGCCCCTGCACGAGCACGTCGACCCGGATGGTAAAAGGATCGGGCAAAAGAATGAAAGACGGTTTCTTCGTGGCAGTCACACCCACGCGCTCTTCCCAGCGTTCGGGTGGGTCGTCGAGGTCCGGCAGCTCCGCATCGCCAATGTGAAAAGCTCTGACCTCCACTTCGGGCAATGTGGCAGCCGTCAGAGCGATAGCCGGCTCCTGCTCCACCTCCTGCCAACCACCGATAAGCCCGCCGGCAGTGCAGCCCACAAAGCAGCGGGGGCGCAGCTCCCGCATGAGTACGGCGGGCACCAGCTCGAACTCATCGAAGAAATGCGGCGCGACAAAACCGATAAGCAAGTCCGGTTGCTGCCCGCCCAACTGGCCGGCTATCTCTTGTGCTCCCGAAACAAGCAGCGCCTCAGCCGAGGAGCTCCGCCCTGTGGGAGCCTTCAACGTCGAAGTCCATCGCATAAGTTTTCCATCCTTCATTACCATTTAATTTAGCGCCTTTATCCGGCCGTGGTGTGAAGCTTTGTAAGGCTCGCCTGCAACAGCCCGCTTTGGCTTGCCTGGCAGGCAGGAGCGGCTCTTTCGGGGACGGCGCCAGATTGGGCAAGTTGTCCGGGAGTATAATTGCCAACGCCGGTCCGCCGGCTGGGAATGCAACGCTTCACGGTCACTGGTGACCACCTCAGATACAGCAACGACGCCTTCGCCTTCCGAGCAGCTCAAAAAAGAGCACGAGCGAGACGAACTCTTACCCTGGTGGCTGGCTGCAGCCATTGTGGGAGCCGATATAGGCACCTCGGTCTTCTACAGCACAGGGGTTATACGCCCCTACGTCGGATATCTGGCACCGGTAATCATCCTTGTCGTGTGCCTGCTTATGTGGTTCTTCAAAGCCACGTACGAGGAGGGCTGCTCGACCAGCCCGTTCAACGGCGGCGCGTACATGATGGTGCTGCAGACCGTGGGCCGGCGCATGGCCATGATCGTCGGGTCGCTCACCATTCTGTCTTACCTGGCAACGGCAGCCATAAGCGCGCTGTCGGGCGCGATCTACCTGGATTCAATCGACAAAGTACTCGACTGGCCCGTTCTCAATCTTGTTGTGGGCGCAAGCATCCCGGTAGTGTTTTTCGGCGTGCTCAACTTGATTGGCATCAAGGAGCCGGCCAAGCTGGTTTTCATCATCGCCTTCTTCCACTTCGCGCTCCTGCTGTTTTTGGACTTTGTCGGTCTCTGGATGGCCCTTGCCACCCATGCTGATTTCGGCCGGGTATTCCAGGGCGTGCACGAGATCTCCAGCGCCAACTTCGTACACGGCTTTGCAGCAGCGTTTCTGGGCATCACCGGCTTCGAGTCGGCCGCGCAGATCGTCGAACAGCTGAGGCTGCCCACCTGGCGCACGCTCAAAAAGGTATACCTGACCATTGTCTTGCTGGTAGGGCTGACGGCTCCACTTACCTCGTACTGGTGCATGACGCTGCTCAATGACACGCAGCTAAAGGAATGGAACGACAGCCTGCTTTCCGGTCTGGCCTATGTGGAGGGCAATTTCCTGGTCGACTCAATTCAGCAAGCGCTGCCGTTCTTGCCCATCCCGCCAAACTTCGAGGGAGGACAGTGGCTCCTTTATGTGCTGGTGTGGGACGCCTGCCTGATTCTCTTCGCCGCCGTCAACACCGCCTACGCCGGCTGCATCGGTTTGTGCACGACGATGGCAAAGCAAGGCAACCTGCCGGCTTTCTTCCTCCTGCGCTGGGCGGATCGCTGGCCTGTGTTCCAGGGCTACCCGTACGTCATCATGATGTTCATGGCCGTTTCACTGTTTATGATCGCAGTTCTGCCAGGGCAGGTAGGGCCGCTCGGGGAGGTTTACGGTATTGCCTTCATGGGCGTGATGATGTCCTTTTGCCTGGGGGTCGTGCTGCTGCGCCTGAGGATGCCTCTCAAGGTAGCCCGCTCGCCTTACAGAACCAGATGGGTTGTTCACATAGGCAAGTTCGCCTTGCCCATGCCTGCGGCCATCAGCTTGCTGGCCCTCGGGTGCGCAGAAGTGATCCTGGTGGCTTCTGCCCATGACGCCAGAGAGCTCGGGGTGACAATCTTCCTTTTAATTCTAATGGTAATGGCATTCTACCGCCTCGGGGTGCTGGAGGGTCGTTTGACCGAGCTGCCTGACCTGCGCCTGGGGCTGGGGCGCTTTGCCACCGGCGAGGAGCTGCCGGAGGACCTGCCTACCTATGTGCTCTGCACAGGTGGCGCCAAGGCCCGCAATCTGGCGACCATGCTGATCAAGTTTCTCGAGAAAGAGGAGCCCGGACCCAAGGAGATCATCATATTTCACGCCGAGGAGGAGGAAGCCCGCCGCGGCATCGTCTTCGAGCTGCTGCAACGAGTCGTCTCCCAGCAGGTGGCGCCTACTTTCAAGGATCACGACCTGATTTTGACCGTCAAGGTCTTGCCTGAAACGCTGGTCGATGGACTGATACAGCTCAAAAAGGCGAGGAGCTTCAAAAAGGTGATCATCGGCACCGGCAGCGATCCCAAGCAGGCAAGCGCCTACGCCCGAGAGCTGGAAACCAACCTGGGCGTGCACGTGGTCAACATCGGCCGGGCGACGGCGTAGCCCGGGCGTTTATCCTACAGACCCGGCTCGGTCATTTTTTCTGGATCAAGGATGCGATCGAGATCGGCATCGGACAAACTGGTCATTCGCTTGGCCACCTCGCGAATGGTCTGACCGGTGGCGGCTGCCTCATGCGAGATTTTGGCGGCGGCATCGTAGCCGATCTCCGGTACCAGGGCGGTGCAAAGCGCCAGCCCCTTCTCGACCATCTCCGGGCCCTTGTCCGTCGCCTTTATGCCGTCGATACACCGCACGGCAAAGCTTTCGGAAACCGTCGACAGAAGCGAAATCGACTGCAGGAGATTGTAGGCAGCCACCGGCTGCATGACATTCAGTTCGAAGTTGCCCGACTGGCCGGCGATGGTGACTGTGAGGTCATTGCCGACCACCTGCGCAGCGGCCATGCACACGGCCTCTGCAATGACTGGATTCACCTTGCCCGGCATGATCGAGCTGCCCGGCTGCACTTCCGGCAGGGCTATCTCGGCAAAACCGGCGCGCGGCCCGCAGCCGAGCCAGCGGATGTCGTTGGCAATCTTCATGAGGCCGACGGCGATCGTCTTGAGTATCCCGGAGGCTTCAACGACCTCGTCCAGCGTGCTTTGCGCCTGGAAGTGGTTGGTGGTCTCCTTCACTTCCACCCCGGCTAGCTTGGAGAGCTTGAGGCACACCTTGCCGGCGAAGTCCGGCCGGGTATTGATGCCGGTGCCGACGGCCGTTCCTCCCAGGGCGACCTCGGAGAGCCTTTGCTGCGCGTGCTCCAGACGCGCCAGGGCGCGCTCGATTTGCCCGGCATAGCCAAGGAATTCCTGCCCCAGGCGAATGGGGGTTGCATCTTGAAGGTGCGTCCGTCCAGTCTTTACAACCTTCCAGAACTCTTTGGACTTTCTCGTGAGCGAGTCCCTCAACTTCTCGAGGGCGGGAACGAGCTGCGTCTTTATGCCGATGAGCGCCGCCACGTGTATCGCGGTCGGAATGGCGTCGTTCGAGGACATGCCGCGATTTACGTGATCATTGGGATGCACCAGTCCTCGGTCGCCGCGCTTGCCG
>DATNRD010000153.1:0-11007 GCA_036703665.1 Candidatus Obscuribacterales bacterium | reverse complement strand
AATCGTATTGGGGTCAGCAGAGGTTCTCAACATGGCTTCGACGCAGCGCTGTCCAAGAAAAATTGCAGGCCATTCTGGAGGAGGATCTTGGAGACGAGGGCTTCCACAACATCAGGAGCAGGCTTGTGACAAGCATCAAGAAGACAGAACTGGAACAAGTGCTCGAGCTGCTCGGCCGCAATATCCAGCATCCGGTCGAAGCATATATTGCTGGTTCAGTCCCGACTTTAGTTGCAGGATTGACCTTCCGTCCGACAGACGGCATCGACTTTGTAGACGAGGTCCCGGCGGAAATTCGCGAGCAACGAGAAACACTTGGACGCGTTGAGGTAAGGTATGGGCTTACCGTCGGGCACGTGCAGTCACACTATTTGCCAGCAAATTGGCGCAACAGAGTTCAGTACCTCGGCGAGTTTGGAAAACTGAGGGTCTACCTCGTGGATCCCTACGACATCTTTCTCAGTAAGCTGTCCAGCCAACTGGAAAAGCACCTCGACGACCTGAGAGTCCTGGCTCAAAAGCTTGACAAAGAGAGGGCAAGACACCTTTTGTTGACGGATGGCAAGGCGTTTCTAAACAGCGAGATCGAGCGGCGTACGATTGAGCAAAACTGGAAATTTATCTTCCGAGAGCCGCTGCTGCCCGGGTGAAGGCATGCGTGCAGCTAATCTCAAGGAAAACGTCAGGGACCCGGACCTGGCCGGCTACCTTGTATGTGGACGTACCTGGCAGCCGGCAAGCACATATTTCCCGAACACGGGGAGCCAGAATATTGGTGGCGATCTGATTCGCAGTCGTACACCAGGGGTTGAATCCCTCGGCGGGAAGAACGCCGCCCCTGCGCAAGGAATTCCGATTCGCGCACAGCACGGCAAGCGGTATCAATGAAACAAACCGGGACCGAGCCCCGCCTGCTGAAAGAACATGATGAGCGAAGGCGCCAGCAGGATCGTCATGAACGCTGGCATGATGCAGAACCAGAGGGGAAATGCCATGTAGACCGGCAGCTTGAAGGCGCGCTCCTCGGCCTTCTGGCTCTGCTTCGTGCGAATGAATTCGCTCTGGGCGCGCAAAATGCGAGCGATTCCCAGCCCCAGCCTGCTGCCCTGGTTAAGGGCCGCCCCCAGCGTCTTGAGCTCATCCACCCCGGTCCTTACGTGCAGCTCCTGGTAGGCTCGTTCGCGCTCCATCCCCAGAAGAATGTCTCGTCTGAGTGCGAGGATCTCGCTGTTGAGCGCCGCGGCAATGGCCGTCGGCTCCGTGGCAATGCGTTGAAGCGTCGCATCCAGTCCCAGGCCGGCGTCCACACACAACAGCATGAGGTCGAGCGCCTGCGGCAGGGACTCGAGAATCTCCTGCTGCCTGCGGCGAGCCTGCCAGGCGACGATTGCATCCGGCAAAAAGAACGTGGCGACCGCCAGCGGCGGCACGATCATCAACGGCAGGAACATGGCGCTCACAATCGAGGTAAGCGCAAGGCCGACCTTGAGGCAGGCGAGGTCACCAAATGCGGTGTCATGCCGCAAACCTGCCCACAACAATATCCTGCTCAGCCATTGCACGTACTTGTGTGGCAGGGAAAGAACCATCGCTTTCGCCGGCGCCGCCAGCCGCTCGCTGGCGTGGAGCCCGGCCGGTCCCAGTATGTATTCGGCCAGCACCGGCGCTTGTACCGACAGTCCGTCATCCTGAGCGCGCGGCGCGAAGAATTTCGTGGCTGCAAGACCAGATCCTTCGCCGCTCTCGCTTTGCTCAAGCGGCTCAGGATGACAATTTCGTGCTCGCCCAACCTTAGTTGGCCGAATACGTACCGTTCTCAGTACCAGGACCAGGAAACCAAGCGCGCAAGCAACAGCGAATTCCGGATATTCCGCAAGGAACGCCACGTTAAACCCTCATCGTCGACATGCGCTTCATAACGAAGAGTCCAAGCAGCTGGAGGAATACAGCCGCCACGAGCAAAATCCTGCCCGCATCTGTCTCGAACAGCGGACGCAGGTAACCAGGACTCAGATAATGCAGCCCGGCTGCCATGACCACAGGCAGCAGGGCTACGATGCAAGCCGTCAACCTGCTCTGGGCGGTCAGCACACGTACCTGCCGAACCAGCTTGAGGCGCTGCCTGAGCGTCCAGTTCGTTCTCTCCAGCAACTCCGCCAGGCTACCGCCCACTTCCGCCTGTATGCTCACGGCCCGCCGGATGAGGTCGAGCTCGTACGACTTGAGCCGCGATGAAGAACGGACAAGCGCATCAGGCAGGGTTTGCCCGAGGCTCATACGATGAACTAGCTCAGCGAATTCGGTACCACATGGATCAGGCAGCTCGTCGGCCACCGCCCTTACCGCTTGCGGAACGCTGTGCCCACTCCGCAAAACCGAGACCATCAGGTCAATCGCATCGGGGAGCTGTTCGGAGAATTTCACCCTCCGGGCCGAGGCTTTGATCGCAATTGCCATGACCGGCACCGCCGCCAGGCAGGCACCGGCGAAGGCGAAGGGCAGCAACGACAGCCCGCATGCATAGGCGATCAAAGCGGGCGCTACCGCCGGCAAAGCGTACAGCAAAAGAAAGTCACCAAAACCCAGCGGCGATCCCGCCTGACTAAGCAGGTCCAGGACAGGTCTTACAAGCAGGAGGTAAAGGAAGTTCCTTCTGTCCCCGGTTGCGCTGGTCGACCTGATCAACGGGGGAACCCGCGGCGCAGCCCGCACGAAACCCGCCAGGCGCGCCAGACGCGCACCGACGGCAGCACGCTGTCGCCTCGCCGCTATAAGCCTGGCCAGCAAAACGCCCCCTGCCAACGTTACGATCAGAACAACGGCCATGATTTCAGCAGATCTGCCAATCCCGGCAGGAACGCCGGTGAACGTAGCAGTGTCATTGTGAGGGAGCCCTTCGCATGCTCGGGCACGCGCGACTTCCGGCAAGCAGAATCCGCTCAGGGCAGGCTCTGCGATCGCAGAATCTCGGTGTCGCCCGGCGCCGTTCGTACTAGTTCTTTCGCCACTACGTGGGTCAGGATGACCGTAGTTCGCTGCAGAATTAGAACGATAGGCAGGCTCAGCCGGCATGGATGTGCTCCAATCGGTTGGGCACGGCAAACAGATCCGCGCGCAGCTCCAGGCTCGCCTCCCTGAACTTGGCTTCCACCAGCGGCCTTATCGCACAGGCACGATGCTCTCCGGCAACTCTCCCTTGCGCATCGATACCATCCTGGCGAAACGCGAACAACTCCTGCATGCTGATCAGTCCCTCGGCCACGCCGGTAATCTCAGCTATGCTGACCACCTTTCGAGATCCATCCGGGAGCCTTTTCAACTGGACCACAAGATCGAAAGCGGAGCCTATCTGCTCCCTTATGCTCCGCTGGGAAAGCTCGATCCCGGCAAGTAGAACCAGCGTCTCGATACGGCTTACGGCGTCGCGCGGCGAGTTGGCATGCACGGTGGTAAGCGAGCCTTCGTGGCCGGTGTTCATGGCCTGCAGCATGTCCAGGGCTTCCGGACCCCGCACTTCGCCTACGACAATTCGGTCCGGGCGCATCCGCAGGGCGTTCTTCACCAGGTCGCGCTGCGTCACCGTGCCTTCTCCCTCGATGTTGGCTGGGCGCGACTCCAGCCTTACTACGTGACGCTGCTGCAATCTCAGCTCGGCGGTGTCCTCGATGGTGATGATTCTCTCCTGGTCGCCGATGTAGCGCGAAAGCACATTCAATAAAGTGGTTTTGCCGGCCGCGGTGCCACCGGATATGAGAATGTTGAGACGAGCGCGGACAGCCAGCGCCAGGAACTCTGCCATTTGAACGCTCAGCGTTCCCTTTTCGACCAGATCCTCCAGGGCAAAGGGAACTTGTCTGAAGCGCCTGATGGAAAGCACCGGACCCTCCAGCGACAGTGGCGGAATGACGGCGTTGACACGCGAGCCATCGGGCAGCCTGGCATCGACAATCGGTGATGCTTCGTCCACCCGCCGCCCGATGCGTGACACGATGCGATTGATGACGTGCAGCAGATGACTGGCGTCCTTGAAGCGCACATCCGTGGCTTGCAGCTTGCCGTCCCTGTCCACGAAGACACTGTCCGGGCCGTTGACCAGAATGTCGTTGACATCAGGGTCGGAAAACAAAGGTTCCAGAGGGCCGAGTCCCAGGGTCTCGTACACGACATCACGGACGACGCCGTCCTTCTCCGCAGACGACAGCGGCAGGCGCTCCTCGGCGATGATCTGGCGAACAGCGTGCTCCACAGCTGTTTCCAGAGCATCGCTGCCGTCTATTTGCATGAGGGCGCCGATATCGAGACTTTCAATCAGCCGTCTGTGAATCTTGTTCTTGAGCGCATGATGCTGGTCGGCGCGTGCCCCATGACTACCGGGCGAGCCCCGGCCCGCTTGTGCCGTCGCTGGCAACCGCAGCGACAGTGTTATCGCTTGGCTGCTGCCCGGTACTTCGCCGGCCCCCGGACTGCCGGGGTCTTCGCTCTTTACAGCCTCACCCCTTTTGCCGTATCCGCCTCCGGGCGCAGCAGACGTTGCCGTGTTGGCAACGGGGACAGCCAAGACACTTTGCTCGTCACTGAAAAGAAGCTCTCGTAAACCTGGCATGCGCGTATTACCTCAGGCTCGCTCTTCAATCACGGACTGCAAGAGCTTGAAGGCCCTGGAATATGCCTGGCGCGGCTGCGTGATGACGGGCGGCTCGCCGTCCGTGCTCAAGCGTTCGGCAAGGCGAAAGGCATTGGGCACCTTCACAAGGGTCCTGCCAGCAAACAAGCGCAGGCACTCCTGCTCCACTGCGCGAACGCCGGAGCCGGAACGATTTAGAAGGCAGACCACGGATTCGTCGCGATATCCGAGCTCCGCAAGAGTTCCAAGCCATCGTTGCGCTGCCGCCACCGCCGCCAGCGTCGGCTCAAAGACGACCACGATGACGCTCAACCGATCAAGCACGCTGACCAGATGCCTGTCCAGGTGCCGCGGCAGGTCCAGGACGCAGACGCCTGAGAAGGTGCGCGCCGCATCCAGAAGCACAGCCAGCTGGCTGAGGTTGCACCGCACCGCGGCGTGCCCATCCGGTGGCGGCGAAAGCAGGCTGACGCTGCCGGCGCCGGTCGGGAAATCAACACAGCAGGCGCGAAACATCTCGGCATCGACTGCTTCTGCCCTGGCAAGCAGGTCGGCCAATGTATATTGCGGCTCGCAACCAAGCATGGTGGCGACGTCCGGCTGCTGAAGAACCGCATCGATGAGGGTCGTGCGGCGCCCGGATGCCGACAGGGACCAGGCCAGATTAATGGCTGTCGTCGTAGCTCCCACGCCGCCTTTTGCGCCGAGCACTCCTATGATGCGACGGACGTTTTCGGCCGGTGACATCGCCGCGCCACCGTTTGCAGTGGCAGGAGGCACCGCCGGGGATGGCGCTCGACCGCCGGCGTGTCTGGCGGTTGAGGCGGCTGTCTTACGGTTCCATATGCTCAGCATGTCTCCCCAACTGCTTGGCTGCTCAGTTGATTTGCCCCAAGAGCCTCGGTGACAGCGAAGGAGCCAGCACCACCGCTCGCGGGCGGGCCGACAGTCCGTTGGAGCCGACAAGCCAGGTCCTCGCCTGAAAGGGAGCCACAGGAGCCGGCAACATCACTGCCCCTGGAGAACCGACGAAGCGCGCCCCGTTGGCGAAGCTGGCATTGCGGACCGGAACGGACTCAGTTGCCTGCATGGTAAGGGCAATCTCGCCGCTGCCTGACTCGATTGCCTGGACGAGGATCAAGCGCGCGAAGCCCACCACTTCATTGCCTGAGCTGAACTCGGGATCGTTCCTGACGACAGGAACAATGTAAGGACGATGGAGCGGCAGGCGCCTCAAGGCCGTGACAATCTCTTGCTTGCGGGCGGCAAATACAGGGTCGGAAGGATCGAAGGCAGCCAGCCGGCTGCCGCGCTCCACCGCAGCCGGTGCAAGCGGGTTACGCCCATCACCGAAATAATCCAGGAGTCTCACCAGCTCATCGATGGCCGCCTCCCCCTGTCCATCGCCATAGTACGCCGATGTGCCGCCGCCCGGTACGAGATTGACGAAGGCGCCCTTGAGGTGACCCGGCTGTGTCGCCTGTGTCGCCGTGGCCGATGACACCAGGTCGACCACGTACCTGGTGCGGTTCTGCCCGGGCTCGGCCGCCTGCGCGAACTGCTCGTTGCTCACCGCCAGCGGCAATGCCGCAAATCTAGCCAGCTCCGCCGCACGAGATCCGGGCGAGGCATCCAACGGGGCGCCCGGACCGATCCGCGATGCCGGTTGCCCGACCACTTCGGCCACGCGGTACGGAGACGCCTTCCGGGCAAGTTCGGGGACAGGCTGACCCATGAGGCTGTTCATGGCATGGAGCGCCGGCATAAAGAGCAGGGTAAGAGCGTCCTCACTATCCCTGCGAGCTGCCACCCGCACGAAAAATTCTGAACTGTCCTCGGGATTGTCTATGAAGGTTACGTCGGCAGCCGACAGCCTCACCGGTGAGAACCACTGAGAGCCGCCATCCTGAGGCCCGGCTGGAGCTCGATTCCATGCACCGGCGCCAGCGGATCCGGCAGCCATGATCCTTACACGCACATTGTTTCTGGCATCCTCGTCCCGGTAAGTCCCGTCCTGGTTTGTGGCAAAGGAAAGCCCATACAGGGCGGCGGATTGAGCAGCAAACTGGAGCTGGCGCGCGGCCAGGAAGTTACGCATCACATCGATGGCGAGCCCCAGAAACGCCACCACGAGGATTAGCGCGAAGGTGACGACCGGCAGAACCGAGCCGCGGGTAGCGCGGCTGCCGCAGCTAGTTGCTCTTTTGCGGGAATGCATAAGTAGCCTTGCGGCTGCCACTGAATACCTCGACGATCCACTGCACCGGTATCGGGGCTGGTGGCCTCAGGTCACCAGCGCTCTGGCCAATCGCCACGGCCGGGAGCGGGGGCGGCGGCGGTGGGAGTTCTGCAAGTAGCCTGTCGTTCCGGCCGGCCGGGGCGGTCGGTTGCGCTGTGGCCGCATAAGCGGCCGGGAACAGATCCCGCTGGCTCACGCCGGCTAGCGCCTCCGTGTTGCGATTGACACCATTTCTTAAGACCAGTCTGAGTTTGCCGACCTGAGAGGCCTCCGCCAGCTCCTCGGCCTGAGCGGGGCTGACGGCCAGGGTGACCTTGTCGACGTCGCCGGTTCGCGCGCGCTGCGCCATCAGAGCCTGCCTGGGCACCGCCAGTAATACCATCACCGCCTGGCAGACAGTCCTGCTGAATTTCTTGCCCGACTCTGTGACTGTGGCAATTACATCGACGTAGTCTCCCGGGCAAAGGCAATGATCGAGCAGGGCGTCGCCGGACAGTTCCAGCGTGATAGCCCTCTGGTCGCGGTCCAGAAGCTGCGCCAGCCCGGCATTGCCGGCAAAGAGCATGGTGCTCGATATCGGCTCGCCGCGCGGCACGAAGGTCTTCGTCACACGTCCGACCGCTTGCGCATAAGTCGAGAACATGTCGGCCGTCACATACTGTCTGGGGATCTGCACGTAGTGCAAGGACGTGTAGCCCAGCCGGCACCCGGCAGGAATGTCCATGCCGGCAGCCACCACCTGGACCCTCTCACCGTCACCGGGCGGCTTGTAGATCATGCGAATGGTTCCAATCGCGACAAACAACACAATTGCCACAAGCAGTATGGCCAGCAGCGGTGAGGAGCCCCGGCGGGGCGGTGCCATGGGCGGGTAAGCTTTCTGCCTGGCCAATCCAGGCGCGGCCTCCGGTGCTACAGTTGGTGCCAATTCAATCGCCCTCCTGGTAGATCTCCTGCGACACTGTTGCCTTTTCGGAGATTCGGATGTTGTAGAAGGGTACCGGCTGCCCCTGTCCCTGTGCCGTCATGGCGATTTGCAGCTCGGGCGCGCCGGCGTCGGTGAAGGGGTTGCCGAGGAGCTGGAACGGATATTCGATGGCTACTGCGATAGTTCCCGGCGGAGTGTAATCCGCCTCGGTGCCGTCGGAATCCCATGGCAGTATCTTCACTCGTGCTCCCGGAGGCAGGTGTCCGAATGTGCCGGAAGACAGCAGCCGTGCGGAACCCAGCGCCGCATAGATGATCGAATCGGGATTGACCTCTTGCCCGTCCACGGTGAAGCCCCTTGCGAGGTCACGCACAGCCGGGTTTCGCAACTCGGGAACCCGTGCCGCCGCCCGCGCTCCTTCCTGAGCGGCGAACAGGACGGACTGGGTGAGGTAATACATTCTCCCGAAATAGATGATGCTGAATATGGCGAGCAAAAGGAAGGGGATTGCCAGGGCAAACTCAACCATCGACTGCCCGGCAGGCTCGCGGGCGGGGATGAACCCCGCCCGTACGCGAACACTGGTGTTTATCCGGCTGGGCACTAGTCGATCTGCCACGGCGTAGCGGCGTTGTTCACCATGCGACCCGGCTCGGCCGGCCTGGAGCCCCCATAATTGATGGCGTTCTGGACGCTCCAGATGATGTCGCCGGAAATGTGCCCGAGGCCGCCCACCGCAACCATGCAAAGGGCGGCCACGCAACCGAGTCCGAGGGCGTACTCGACCATGCTCTGTCCACGAGTATCACGACGTTTCATTGAGTTCTCCTTTGTCTATTTGATTACCTACAGCGAACCCGGAAGTTTGGGTTGCCATGTAGCTGCCAAGCATGCAAATCTTTAACAGTAAGTTGTCACGCTATTGCGAATTATTCTCATTAGCGGACGCGGCACAGAATACTATCACCGGCGGTCAAAGTCAATGAGAGTTCGTCCCTGCCATCAAGGGCCGAGGCAGCACAACCGATAAGGGCCGGCTGGCCATGTGCGGGAACTCCGCGTTTTGCCGTTTGCAACAATTTGTAGTTGCGCTTGAAATGGCGCTTCAACAACGGCGATCCACACATCCGTTTGAGCCGCCCAGCTCTGGCATTTGTACGGGCACGGTTTCTCCCGCTCGTGCTTTTCCCGCCCTGGTCAGCAGTGAGCGCCGCCGGTGCACACGTAGCTCCTCAAGCGCAGTTCCCTTCAAGAATACGCGCGCCGAACCATCCGGAAGGCAAACTGCCGCCGCAAGGGCTTGCTTGCCTTCCGTTGACAAGTTTGGCCGGGGAGCATATCATCACTGGAAGTTTGTCAACCGTTTCTCAATAATACAACCGATTCTCAATAACCATGGACGAACTCAATGTCAGCTCGCCGGGCGCGGTCACCGAGAAGCCGGCGGACGCGCAGATTGTCAAGCACACCACGCCGATGAAAGGACTGAAGCGCCGGCAGCGCCACGCCCAGCAGTCTATTGCCGACCTGGTCAGCAGCATCCCGCGCGGCACTCATCTCACCGCTCCGGAGGTCTACCGCCGCGCGCGCGATCTCGGACTTCAGGTCAGCCTCTCAACCGTTTACCGGACGCTGCACTTGCTGCAGGCCCACGGCAACGTCTCCACGGTCAGCGGCGACCGAGGGCTGCGCTATGAGGCAGCCGGCTCGGGTGAGGATCACGATCATCTTATATGCGTCAAGTGCGGTCTGACCATCGAGTTTTTCGACGAGCTGATTCGCGGTTTCGGCAAATCCGTGGCCCAGAGAAAGGGATTCGAGCACAAGTCGAGCCGGTTCGACATTCTGGGGCTGTGCGCCGAGTGTCGCGCCAAAGATGAAGACCACAGAATCGAGCAAGCTGTGAGTCAGCTCGAAGAGTCGATCGCCTCGCTGGAGGAGGTCATCGAATCGCTGAAGCGAGCAGGTGCCCTGTATCAGTCGCGCCGAACTGCCAAGGCTGGAGAGCTTGTCCAGTCTGCGGCAAGGCGCCTGGCGGAGGCTGTTACCGCCTGCGAGGAAACGGTAGCCCTTTCATCGACAGGCTGACCGCGTCGCCAGACGGACAGGAGCTACCCAACCAGAGTTCGATCTTTGGTGTCGGCCTCATTGCTCTTGCTGGCCAGCTCGCGAGCAATTAGTCTGGCACGCGACTCGCTCAGCTCTTTCTCTGATTGCCGAATGACCTCCTCGATGTAGGCGATGGAGACACGTCGCTTGCCGGCTATGTCAGCTCGCTTGCCCATCATGCGCGGTAGCATCAAAAGGGCCCTGAGCGTACCGTGCAGCCACGGGATGAGTTGTCCGCCACGCACGATGACCACCGCCAGGTAATAGGCCTGCCAGTACGCAATCTGCGGCAGGAACTTCAAAAGCAGCGGCCCGGGAATATTCTTGACAATGGTGTTCCAATTGTTCTGAGCTGATAGCTTCACCACCAGCGGATGATAGCCACTGCCGGTGGTGCCGCAGCCGAGATGATATATGACCGAGGATGGAACATAGAGGCACTTGTACCCGGCACTCTGTGCGCGCAACCCCAGGTCGACATCCTCCAGGTAGGCGAAGTAATCTTCATCGAAGAGCCCTATGTCGTCGAACAGGCTGCGCCGGTACAGGGCCGCTCCGCCGCATGCGCCGAGGATGTAGCGCCTCTGATCGAATTGCCCCAGGTCCAGCTCGCGATGCCCGATTCGTCCCGGCAGCCCGCCCCGCCTATATCCGTCGCCTGCTCCATCCAGCAAAGAGTGGTCGTCGTAGGCCAGCATCTTGCATCCGCAGCTTCCGATCTCCGGATGCTCGCGCATAGCACGCACCATCTCTGAAATCCAGTTCCTGTCCGCGACGGTGTCGTTGTTCATCAAAGCGATGAACTCACCGCGCGACTCGCGAATTCCCCGGTTGACCGCTACGCTGAAGCCGGTATTCACCGGGAAGGTGAAGAGCCTCACACTCGGATAGCTCTCCTTCAAAAATTCCACAGAGCCATCGGCCGACCCGTTGTCGACGACGATGACCTCCAGCTGCGCGTAGCTCTGCTGGGCAAGCGAGTCCAGGCAACCCGCCAGGAACCGTTTGCCGTTCCAGTTGGGGATCACCACGCTGACTAATCCTGGTTCGAACACGACGTAAGTCATCCATCGGGGTCCAGGCGCCCATCCATATGAGGCCGACTCT
>DATNRD010000152.1:0-10929 GCA_036703665.1 Candidatus Obscuribacterales bacterium | reverse complement strand
GTTGCCTGCTTGAGTCCAGGCTCTTTGCCTGCGCTTGCCAGACCTTTCTTGCCCTGCCGATTCGCTGATTGAAGTTTGCTCCCATGATTCCGGTGAAAATCTGGAGACCGCAAGCGTGATTCCCGTGATCTCTCGCTTGATGGGCTGCTCAGCCAGCGAGAGCTTTATGACTTCGAGCAAAAATTTTGTATGGTTGGATGGACGCATCAGCTTGATAGGGCACTGGCAAAATTTGTCGTTATCGTTGTATAGGGACAGTAAGAGTTCCTCTACCCAGAGTCCTTCTTGCTGGAGTTGTTTCATCAACCTGTCCAGCATGGCCTTGAGCACGAAGAGTATCTCGTTCAATGAATCAACCGGTCCCCCAAGCTCGACCGAGCATTCGAACCGCTGCTCCGGCTCTGGCAAACAGGGGCGGCGATCGTCTCGTCCTAGAGCAAACTCGTATGCAAGCACGCCTTCCGTGCCGAAGCGCTTTTCCAGAGAGGTGACTGAAAGGGCGGTCAGCTGCCCTATGGACTTGATGCCCAGGCCCAGGAGCGCCTCCTGCATATCCAGGCTTACAGGAAGGTGCCGGATGGAAAGCGCTGCCAGAAAGTCTGCATCTCGTCCCGGAGGGACGATATACCAGCGCTTGTGCTTTAGCCTGGTTGCCACAATGGCCGCAAAGGCACTGTCAGCGATACCAACGTGCCCTTCGGTATAGCCGGACTGGCTGGACAACTTCAGCACATTTCGGCAGAACTTTCCCTCCCCGCCCAGATTTTTGAGTCCTGAGGCGTCGAGCAGGAATATCCCCATCTCCTGAGCCGTTACCTTTGGCGAACAGGCTATGAGCTCATGTACGAGCTTCCTCTGGGCATCGAGGTATAAAGGAGCGTCGTACTCGCGCCAGAGCAGTTCTGCGCAAACGCCCCTGGCTTCCGACAGGCGCATCCCTTCATGGACTTCCTTGCGGCGAGCTTCTGTGGAGCACATGAATATATTGGCCCGTGCGGAGCCGGCTGCCGTCAATTTGCCTGCCAGAAGAACAAAAGGTTTGCCTTTGAGTGCGGGCTCATGCTTTTGGTGTACGGCGATCTGGAACCTGGGGATGCGTAAACAAGCGATTCGGTACATGAGAAGTAAGGGTTACCTCCGTGCTTTGCGATAACCCGTCCTGCCGGACGGAGCACCGGACAGTAGGGACAATCATGGCAATGCCGCTTATTCCGGCTTGGTAATCGACAGTGTCTCCCCAGCGAAAGGTCAGCCGGGTGTGGCAGCCCCAGCCGGCTGAAGCGTTGGAATTATCACTAACTACAACCAGGGCTGTTTTCGAGCGGGACAGGGAACTCTGCAATCGGGCGTAAGTCTGGCTGGAAAGCTGCTCGATGCTGTTGCCCAGATCCAGAACAACGGCATCAAACGCGTTGGAGCGGATGAGCTGGGTGCAGAGCCATATGGTAGGGGCGAGGCACGGCCTCGCTCCGGTGTTGGGGCGGACGACCCAGAATTTCCCGGGGAGGTGCGTAATGGCAATTTCTGAAGGCGGCGTCCCGCCCGCTTTCGGAGCGGGCAAGATGCCCGCGCCCCCAGGTGTAGCGCCACACTTTCCCTGTTCTACCAAAGCCCAATCGGCAGCTGTGAGTTTGCCTCCGGTATCGACATAGGCGACGTTGAAACCGGCAGCGCACCAGTTGGCGATGGCCGCGCGCAAAAGGGTGGTTTTACCGGAGGAGGCAGGACCCTGCCATTCCGTAATGCGCTGGCGAGCAAGCCCGCGGGGCAAGATCCGGTCGATTTCAGCTATTCCGGTCAAGAGCGTCTTCGAGCGTTCCTGACCGGCTGTGACCCATTTGCCCGGGAAAAGGTTTTCCAGGTGTTCTTTCAGGGCAGCTACATGGGCTCGGATGCTCATTGGATTTTCAAACAAAATCTCTACTGTACGGGGCCGTGCTGGGGCGCGGCATAGCGCTTACACCCGCTAGTTGAAGACCGGCTGGTGATAAGGAGAGGAAGATATGGTTTGTCTATCCTTTATTGGAACATACATACGTATGGTCTGTCAATGCCACGAATCTGTGCCTTGCGCCTCCCCATATTGCGAATCGGCAGGCTACGGTCACGTCGGGAACAGCAAGTTTCATTCACGGCTTGCCCGGACTTGCGCCTACCATCTTGCGGATTTCACCCAACTAGCCGCGCTTTTAACTCGCCGTCAACAATTAGTTGACTGTTACGCGCGCATCCGGATGTATTTCAAATGATCCGCGCTGGCTGCCTCGGGCGCGGCAATGCTCTCAAACGACAGCTTTACGAGAGCCGCCACGTACGCCGCCGCCGCCTCCTCCTAGGACGTGGCATTGCGCTCAAACGACAGCTTTGGTCCCGCGTTCTTCTCTCTGCTTGCCTTAATCTGCCCGTAATGCCGCTCAATGTCAGCTTGCGAACTAAGTCCAAGGCGCTCTTGCGGCGTCAGTCCAACATATGTGCGGTAGCGCCAGACGTACCATGCCGGGAGTCCCATGGCTCGAAGAAGATCCTCCGTATACTCGAGCGTTTCCCTTTGAGTTTTTAGCGCCTCGTCAACGTCCCTCTTGGCGGAGCGGCAAACCGCTATATCACGCTGGGTATAACTGGCAGATCTTCCGGGAACTTTCGGAATGCGCTCGATCGTGGCCACAACTTGTTTGTGATCCACGTTCCACAGCTGAGGATACTTGCCGGTGCTGACGACCAGGTGACCCTCGACGGTCGGATCTACCCGGCAGATATCGTCAAGAATGGATCCCGCGTAACCTGTGTCGATGACGACGGCTCCCGGCGGAACTTCCTTAAGCCATTGTTCTGTAGTGGTTCTTTCGCCAATCTGCAGCCGGCTCCAGAGGAAGTACTGGACCTGTCGCCCCTGTGACCGCAGAAGCGGCACGAGCGGCCAGGCATCGCGTCCGAGAAGAACGATCGGCTTATCTTCTGGGAAGCGTTGCAGGATTGTTTCAGCAACGGCAGCAAGGATTTGCGCTGACTCCCTCAACGATGACTCCTGGGAATGCCCGGGGAGAATCCATCCGTTTCCCCAGTCCGCTCTCGACCCCTGACTCTTCGTTCTGGCCATTTCCCTGGCCTCAGTGAGAAGTCGCTCAGCATCTCCACGAGTCAGGACCTGATCGACTGCCAGGTGACGTGTAAGTAGCTCGAGGAAATACGGGCCGGCTTCTATGTCGCGCAGGTATCCCCTAACAGTCGGTACGTCCAGCCCGCCCTGCTTCACCGCCTGCATCAATTGCCGTACGAGCGCTTCCGGGACCACGCAGACTCTAGCGTAGTCGAGCAGCTCCTGCGGCCCGGCGCCGGCTTCGACAGCCTCCGTGACTATCTCGGAGCGGACCTGGCATGTTTCTGCGCTTGCGTCCACCAGATATCTGCCGAGACTATGTAGGAAGGCCGCAGACATCCTGTTGCTGCTCTCAGCTTCAAGCAGGTGCCCGACGATCGCAGAGTCGATTCCAAATACGGACGCCACGTTATCCAGCCCGGCCAGCCGGTGAATTTCCAACTGCTTGAGGGTGGCCCCGCGAGCGACTTCTCTCTCCAGTACCGCCGTGCGGGTCGAGGAGCCTTCGGAGATGAACCGGCTCAAGCTCTCAAGAAGGTCGCCCTTGCTCTGATGCGCCTCGAGTTCACGTAGCCGAGCCATGGTTGCTGAATGCTGCCCCAATCGGCCTTCGAGGTTGCTGATGGCAAGTAGGCGCTCCTTTCGCAGTTGCTCAGGCGAGCTTGCTTGCATAATCTCCCTTGCCAGCACAGAGGCATGGTCCGGCGGATTCTGCTCCAAGAAGGAGTGCAACTCTGAAAGTCGGAATTCCCAGGGGAAGCGAGCCTCGAACTCCAGGATGCGGTCCAGAATGTCTGCTGACGAGAATGTGCTAACAATCTGCAGGGCGTCGAGGCGCCTGTAGTCAAGATGCCTTCGTTCGACTGTCGGAACCGCGGCATAACGCTCAACCAGGGGGATTCTGTTGCCTGGACTCTGGCGAATCCACTCAGCCAGGTCGCGGAGTTCCTGGCTCCCGGCATTGATTCGCAGAATGCATTGCATGGTCTGTGAATCGAGTGGGAAGATGTGTTGTAAGTCGTCCAGAGCAGCCAGACGAGGAATTTGCAGGCCCCAGGCGTCAGTCCCTCGGCTGACTTCCGCCTCCACCAGTGCCTTCCTTTGAGGGGTCCTGACAAAATTGGCCAGGGCTTGCAGGTCGAATTCGCCGAAGTAGTCATCCTCGATTGCGTGGATTCTCCTCATCATGTCCGAATCGGGAGGAAAGTGCCGGTGCAGTTTTTGCAGTGCCAGGAGTCTTTCTTCATTAAGTTGCCTGGCATGAGCGCCGCGGGCGAGCTCTCCGGCGACTAGCTCAATGCGATTTTTCGGGTCCTCACTTACGAAACTCCAGAGGTCGGTAAGACACCGGCCATGCGGCGCCAAGCTCATCAGGCGTTCCTGAATATCCTGTCGGCCGGCGAACAGGTTGGCCAGCCTTTCAAAACCGTGGAAGGCAAACATTATGTTGTTGAGTTTGACTCCGGATCCTGCACCACCAGCAGTGGCCAGTCGGTCGAGAACTGAAGGGCTGTCATGCTGGACGGCAATTTGGGTCCCATCCGGAATCGGTGCCATCTTTACTTGGGCTGCATTTGCGGTCAGAGCTTTCTCGTAAACCGTTGTTATTCTCTTTGCTATATTCTCCGCCGTTGCCAGGTCGTGCGGCCCGGTCCAGCCTCGGGTTCTCAATTGGCTGATGAGTTCCGCATATTCATTCCCGAATTCGCTGGCATCCATGCTGGCCCAACGGCGGGACAGGTCTACCAAGACTCCTTTGAGCGACTCGAAATAAACTCGATCGAGCTGCGCAGGCGGAACGTTGTTCGCATGCATGAAGCTGTAGAGCTTGTGCAATGCGTCCAGCCTTTCCGTGACCGGCTTCTGGCTGTCTTCCAGCACCAGCTGTAATCGCTCGGGCTCGTGCCATGCAGACTTTTGCTCGCTGCTCAGCCGCATTGCCTCAAACAGGGCATCTGGCGTCAGCGCCTTCTCACCGACGAGATCGCGGTCGATCCCCCTCTGATTGTCGATCTCGACTCTGGTCACGCCATTGTTTGTCAGAATGCCCAGGATGGTGACGGCATGACCATCTGCCAGTTGGAGTTTGGCTGTCTCTTGTCGGCGGGCAGGATCGTGAAATGGCGGTTGCCAGGAGTGCACCATGACCACCGCAGGGAATGCCTTGCTGCTCTCCAGCGACGCAAGTGCCCTTTCAAAATCTTCGTTACTTCGGGACTGAATGACCTTAGTAGGGTCCTCAGGAACACAATCCGGACCCACAACCACAAAAGGTATCGTCTTCTCCTTTCTACTCAATGCATAGTAGATCTCGTGCAAGTCTTCCGGCGTCAGGTTCGGCGAAAGGCTCATCAACTGCACCGGCTCGCCGGTATCCGGGGACACCCGCCACAATCCTTCCTGCACGTTCTCCGACCCGTGCTGGCGTGTGCGACAGTAGCGGAATTTGCTCGACTTGACTCCGGTAGCATATAAGAGCCCGGCAGCCGCTATCTGGAACAGCTGGTCCGCATGATTCCGATTGAATTCCTGCTGCCGCAATATGGCTGCCGGATCGCCACTCTGGAAAATCATCTGGGCGTATTGCTCGTCGACAACTTCAGGATCCGGCTCCAGATCGGCATCTCGTAGCTGCACCTTACGTCCGTCTGTGGTGTGGAAATAACCATGCAGGGCGATGTTCTTGATGAGTTCCGCTGCTTCAGAAGGAGACCTGTTGAACATGCGTGCTTCAAGCACAGCCACGTTGCATGCATAGTGGTACCCCTGGTTGATGGAAGCCGGGCGGGCGCAGTTGTTCAGGATGTCAATCGCCAGGCTTTCACGCCCGCTTCTCAGTTTCGCCTCGGTGGAGGTCAGCAGCTCTGCTACCGAGTGGAAGACCCGCCCAATCTCTTGCTCGGACGACTCAAACGTGCCGGCGCTTCGAACGCGGCATTCCAGCTCTTTGATGGACTGAGTGAATGCAGGATCGCCATCCATCTGCCACTGCGCCAGGTGCTGGATCCTGCGATTTTCAGCAGCGTAGTCGACGCTTTCTACCCACGACCGGCCGGAAGAGTCGGACCATATAATGGAACCGTCCAATCCTCGGGTGCAAGCCTCGCCCGACTCGAGTACCGAGATGGTCAAGCCGTCGTCCTTGAGGACGAACGATTCGAGAATCACCTCTCCACCACCATCTTGCTGCTTGTATACCCAGTAGCCGTCGGCGCGTGTCCAAAAGCGCCCGTCGGACGAGCTGACCGCTGTCACTTGGCCAGTTTCGTCTCTGGCAATCTGGAGAACGTGCCCGCCGGCGTCGGTCATGCGCACAATTCGTCCATCGGGATCGAGTGTGCGTGTGGCTCCGGAGGCATCTACAAACTCGGTGCTTCCATCCGGACAGTGGATGGTGGTGCCGGATGCATCGGTGACGGACAAGGTGCCGTCAGCGCGCACCGCGACCGCAGCCTTCCGCATCTGGCCGGTTTTCGGATTGACCCATACCTGACCATCGATGCTCGTCCATTCCACCCCACCGGAGTCCCTGTACCGGACGGGATGGCCATCCAGGCTGATCTCGACCTCCCTGACCCTGCCGGCGGCATCGCGAATTGTACGCGTGACGCCGTGAGTGCCAGTTACGTCGCTGACTGCCGGCGATGTCGGGGCACTGGGCGTGGTTTCCGTATGAGGGCCCGCCTCCGGTCCGGCTGTCGCTGCCTTGTCTGGTTTGTTCTCTAGGAGAGCTACAAGTGTGCATGCTTCCTGGTTGTTATGGTCCCAGCAGGCCTGGTAGATCGTGTCCAGGGTGATGGCCTTATGCCCGATGTGCTCGGCCCTTTTGCCCCACTGGTTGTCCACAGCGACGCGACGGCTCTCGGTCATAAACTCTTGAATGCGCACGAAGTGGTAGCCGCCCGTGTTGCCTCCGACACCGCCTTTGGTGCCCCTGCCTGAATCGCGCCAGAAAGGATCATTGCTGGTATGGACAAAGATGATTACGCTGGCATTGCCGGTCCGTTGCCGGTACTCTTGCAGTTTTTGCGCGAGGTCGTCCCTGGATGTGAACGTGACCACGCGATTTCGGGCGACCATCTCATCGATCTCGTAATCGGCGTAGCCTCTCCCTTTCAGCCTCAGCCGCAGGCACTCGGTTTCGTAAGCGTGCTGGAACACGAATCCGGCTTCGTCCTTGCCCGAGATGAGGTTGCTGATGGGCTCCAGCGCTCCGGCTGGCATGCCGTCGAAGGGCATCAGCGTATCGTGGGCCGTGATGATCGCTGCGCCATCGAACACGCCTTCCCCGTTCATGCGAGTGTGTATGTTCACCCCGAGGTTCTGGAAGATCTGGCTGGCGAACGTGCGCCTGCCCAGCGCACGAGCGACCAGGGGGTGCAGCTGGCTGAGATCACGCACTCCCCTGAGCAATTTTGCCGGGTAAATCTTCCGCAGTGCCTTGAGCGACGATATCGGTGTAACATGACACAGGCTGTTCGCATCGGGTTGCCTGCAAGGCGCCGTATCGGGATTCGTGAAGTCGAATACCTTGCCGTCGGAGCCGACATAGCGACCGGTGGTGGCAATGTCCACCACTGCTTTGATGACATGGGCGGGGTTGGTAGCCAGCAGCCGGCTTTCTATGGTCGCTATGTTGCACGTCGGATTGGGTCCCTGTTCCACCGACTCAGGATGAGCCGCCTGATATAGAAGCTGGGTTGCAAGAACTCTTCTCTGCTCCAGCGGTAGCGCATGGCTCTCATACGTCTCGAAGATGCGAGCTATGTGGTGCAGCGCCTCTGCAACCTGGTCGGGCGTGAGCGTGCGCTCGAGCACAGCCTTCTCGCGCAATATATCCAGGTCTGTGAGGAAGCGGGCCCGTTCGGCTGGTTCTTTGAAATGCCAATCAGCAAGCGACCTGAGTTTGGCGGTTTCCAGTCCCAGATCGAGATTCTCGACCGCGGTGATGCGTGCTTGATCGGATCTAATATGCGCGGTGCCATCGAGGCAAACTTCCAGGATGCGTGAAATTCCGCCTTCTTTAGCGAACTCCACCCTCACCAGTGATCCATCGGGGAACACTTCATGGCTTGCCAATATGTGCTCCATGCTGCCATCGGATCGCCTGATCAATGCGTTCTTGAAATCAAGCTGCTCGATGATAAGCCCGTCAGGCAGGTGCGATCGTGTGAGGCGCGGCGGGTCGGAGGAGGTATCGTATTCGTAGCGGCTGTGCCGCCCGTTGGCGTCGATCGTTTCAGTCAGCAAACCGCCTTGCCATATTCGCACCGCAGCGCTGCGGTCGTGCAATTCCACCTTGCCATCGGGACGCTCGATGCGCAAGAACCCCAGGTCGGGCCTGACCCATGCCTTGCCGTGGAACAGCTCTCCCGAATCGTTCATCCACAGCTCGCCATGGCGAGTCCACCGCGCTCCGTCCAGCCTAAATTCCATGAGGTTGTCGGCCTGATCGACCTTCCAGATGCGCCCGTCAGCCATCTCAATGATCCTGTTTCCTGCGGGATCCAGACGACTCCTGAATTTGTCCGCCGCCTCGGGCGGGCGCTTCGGCAGTTGTTCTTGCTTCAGCCTGTTCTGCACCGCCTCGATCAATTGCGCGGCATCTACGTACGGGCGCATCTCCAGATTGCTTGCCAGAGATTCGTAGATCAGCGCTACTTGACTCTGCTGCATGCCGGCCGCTGCGGCCTTCCTCTCGAACTCCTCCATGACAAACCGCAGCAAGCATCGCTCTGGCTCCCCAATGAAGTTGCATTCTGCCAGGGACGTAAGGCGGCCTCGCTGGACGTCCATCTGGCAATGGATCAGCGTGACCTTTTCGGGATCTAGCACTGCCTGGCTGCCGTCGAGCCTGAACTCGGTGCGAGAACCATCAGGCTTTACAGCAGTGAGGATCCCGCGCTCGTCAACGGAGTAGGTGACGGAAATCTCGTCCTCTTCACCGACCATCGTCACTTTCCATTTTCCTGCAGTCAGCCGTTCGGCGCGCGCGCCGTTTGGAAAGTCAATGGCATCCGGCTCGCCCTGGGCGTCGTAATGGAAGCGGTAGATATTCCCGACTGCATCGATTGTTTCGTAAGGTTTCGAGGCTCCGGCCTGGTATTTGCGAACTCCTCCGGAATGCTCGGTGATCTGCACTCTGCCGTCTGCATACTCCACGCGGGTACCCGAAGGATCCTTGAATCGCAATGCACCATCTGCAGTGACACTGACGGCACCGCGATAACTCCCAACCTGCCCGTCGGAATATTCAATCGACCAGAGTACGCCGTCTGCGGTCGTCCAAATGCAATCGGGGCCCGTAACCTTGCGCAGTTGCACCTCGCCGTCTTCGGCCCGCGTGTATTCCAGCTTGAGCGTTTGATCCGCAGGGGCGCTGTCCGGTCTGGCGAACCGCTGCCAGAGAGAGCTTTCTCGTGAAACGACGACGCTGTCTGGCAGTGCGGGCTGGACACGGTCAGAATCAGGCGGTATCAGGCGGCGGGCAGGGGGGCCGAGCTTGAGCGCATCGCGCACGCTGCCGAGCCAGGTGCGCAGGCCGGCCGCTGCATCGCCGAGGCCCTGGCGCAAGGAATGGACAAGGGAACTCTTGTCGCCCGGATGGACCAGTGTGAACTCGCCGGTCTGGGGCATTCTTCCCAGGTCGGTCAGCCTCCACAGCGGGTTTCCATACGGGAATTGCTGTGCCGGCAGCTTGACTAGCTGGCTGGCGGTCTCATCCAATTGACGTATGAGGGCTGCGTCCGCCTCATGGTTGCGTAAGGCTGTTTTTACCGCACTCAGGAAGGAGTGCAGATAGCGAGCCCCTTCGTCGTTGACGCCGGGTCTGGGCGCTCCGCTTGCCTGCTCGAGACACGTGAGAATCTCCCCTGGATAACGCTCCTCGACAATCTCCATGATGTGGCGAAGCTTGCCTACACTGTTCGCCGGCACCGCGGCGACAAGTTTGTCCAGGAATGTCGCATCTGCAGTACTACCGCAATCTTGAATCAACTGACGAAGAGCTATTCTCGGGTCGGCCGCCGCGCCGGCGTCGGTTGCCTCATACGGAGGCGCTACGGACGTATCAGCGATTTGGAGTGACGGCTCTTGGGTCTCGCCGCGGGATGCCGCGCTTCTCTTTCGTATCTCCTCCATACGCAAAGCGAAAAGTTCGGCGTCAGTGAGCTTCGGAGGCAATTGGCCGTGGACCGGTTGCGGCGGCGTTACCTCCGGTGGCAACTCGGCTGCATCGACATCAGTGGTGCTGAAATCAGCGTCGGGCGAGAACAGGAAGCGTACAAGCCTCGTGACTGCGGGATCATCATGGCTGCTCGGAGGACGATGGTCAGCCTCAAAGCGATCCGTAATCAAATGGTCCAGCAAGTTGGCTTCGGTCTCCTGCCGCTGCCTCAACTCCAGATACAACTTCCACTCTCGACGGTTGATGTTGTTGCTGGCGTCGCGTGAGAGGGCGGACAGAAGAAGGTCGACAAAATCCTCGGCTTCCTCCCGGGTAAACTCGGGTTCGGTGCTGTTTTTCACGGGCTTATAGTAGTGTTCGATCAGCAGGTCGACTTCCTCTCGATACTTCATGGGCAACCTGTCGAAGGAGTATCCAAAGAGTTGCTCGCAGTATTGTGGGTCGGTGTAAAGGTGTTCGAGAATGTCATATGCCGTAAGCCGCTCCTCTGCCCGCAAGTCTCGCTGGGTTTCTATGAAGTTCAATTGCTCGCGATACTTGGGTAGCGAGATTTCTCTGGCTCGCTCACTTTTCCTTTGTTTCGCTCTCTTCGCTTCAAACAACAGGGCGGCACGGTGTAGGTCTGCCTCTGACAAATCTTCTCCGC
>DATNRD010000151.1:0-3532 GCA_036703665.1 Candidatus Obscuribacterales bacterium | reverse complement strand
GAGGGCACGCGCGCCTCCAGAATATCTGCTTGCCGCCCCAGCCAGGCGGGAGCATCCGGGTACCGGGCTGCCCGCCGGTAGTACTTGGCGGCCTCGACATCGTTGCCGGCAAACAAATACTGATTGATGCCCGCGATAAACGGCAGGTACCAGTTGTCCTGGTTGGCATTAAGCCCGCGCTCAATCAACCTGGCAGCCATGTCCGGACGCTTCATGTCGCCACCGACCGCAAAGGCAGCAAACCAGTAAGGTTGCGTGAATTTGGGATCGAGCCGGGTGATCAAGTCCAGATAGGCATAAGCGTGCCGGTACCGATCCTTTACGCGCTCCCTTGTATCGCCGTAATACTGGATGAAGGCTAGCCACCAGCAGTCCGCAAGGAGCTGCTCATAGCCAAGGGACAAGAGCTTGAGCACGTCGGCCCGGGGCAGCAGTAGAACGTCGCTTCGCCCCGTTGGGCGGCTGTGCTCTTCGGCGGCGGCCACCCGCAAATGACAGAAGTGAATGACAGCAGCCAGGCACAACCACGCGCCCAGCACGCAACTGACTGATTGCAAGCGTTTGGTCACAGGTCCCCTCCGTCTTGGTATCAATGCCCTCTGCCTTCGTCAGTGCCCGCCGGAAGCCCCAATACCTTGGGGTGCCGGCATCCTGCCCGCTGCGAAGCCGGTTGGAAGCCGGCGCTTCTGATTTCATCCTGCAGTTGCACGCAACGCTACTTTCAAGCGCACCTCCGTCTATTAATTGGCAAGCAGCAGCGGGAAGCGGGCCTTATACAGGATTAAGGCAATCTGCTCAAGCGGGCGACCTTCCCAGGGAGTCAACCGGCCGCCATTGTCCTCGGTATAGAAGGGACGGATGCGCGCATCCGTCCCTTCTCAGCTCCCTGTATTCGTGTCTCGTGGCCTCTACTGGTTCGATAGGACCAGCGTGGTTCCCGGTGCGCTACCGCCAAGCGCGTTCTTGGCTGCATCCACGCCTTCGATAGCGTACGAAGTGGAGTTGACACCGGTCTGCGAAACGCCTATGCCGGCGTAGCCGACCTTGCCGGGATCGTTGCTGGCGATGGCCGCAGCAGAAGGTGCCTTGGCACGCTCTGCCGGCACGTCCGTCACGTTGATCTTTATGAAATCCGTCCAGACAGCCTTGTTGGTGAACGGGTTGACCGGGGGATTGCCCGCCTTGACTCCGCCCGAGTCCCCTCCCGGGAAGTAGGTTGAGAAAGCGTTGCTGCCATCCGGCGGATCGGATGGATATGTGCCGCCATTGTCGGTGGCAAACGATTCAGCGGCGATCTGCGTTGTGCGCATGTTGGCCTTCACTGATGCGGCGCGCGCTTTGTCCTGGACGCCGATGAAGTTGGGCAGAGCAATTGCCGCCAGGATACCGATAATGATGACGACGACCAGAAGTTCAATCAGCGTGAAGCCCTTCGACTTCCTGGGTTTCCTCAGTTTTGCTAGCATGGCATTCCTTCCTTGTGTGAGAGCAGTAGCGACTGGATCGAAGTGTTTGAGCCGCCCGAGGTTGGGTAATTTCTTCAAAGGCAAGCAGCAGCCTGAAAATGCCAGGCCGGAGAGTCATTCTCTTCTGCCAACGCCCGGCGGTTATCCCGCCCATCGGGAGTTTGCCCGGAGGCTATTGGAAAATAACGCCCGTTTAATGTGAGCCAGACCTAATCTTTCCCGTCTGAGCTGCAGGCAATTCCTTTCTAGCCAGCTAGCGATGCACCTTTTCGGCAATCGAGTGGAGCGCGGTGGCGGGTCGGCAAGGAGAGCAAAATCCCCTTTTCTGGGGATAACCGCTGTCCGATCGCCGTGACGACATCGTAAACAGAGTTAACCCCGGCAGCATTATAGGGTACTGACTTCCGGGGGGTGAAGCGGGGTTGCCAGATGACTAGTGGGCGCTGCCGACCAGCTCGCGTTCTTTGTTGTGGTGACGATCGTGAGCGACCCTGCGTGGCCGCCTGAGGTGCTCCATGAATCGACGGTGGGCCAGCGTATCGATCGCTACCTGCGGTGTCTTCTCCGGCACCGACAACACAAACTCGCCGGACTTCTGAACCTTCGGTCGGTGACTGTAGCGACCGACCAAGTAAAGATATCCACCTCGAGTTGCGTATACGTAATGAATCATGCTGCCTGCCTTTTCTAGTCGGTATCCCCTGCCGAAACGCCGAGACCCAAATACTTTACAATACGCCATCGTATGAGCAAAGCTATGTGTCACGATCAAACATAATAATGTCTAAACATTTGATCGTGAACATATACACAAATACCAGCCAACCATCAGCTTTCCCGCCAATCGGCAATCGTACAATCCCCACTGCTGTCGTTTGAGATCAAGTACAGCAGCGCGGCCCAATCAATCCTGCTGCGCGGTCACCAGCGGCAGCAGATCTTCTCCTGCCACCACCGTAACCCGACTTTCGATATCTCCGATGGACGCGGAGAGGACCTCTCCCACATTGCCCAGGTCCTCCCTCACCATCAGCGCCTCCTCTGCATTCGCCCGTTGCGCGATGATGCGCGTTATCGCCCTGGGACCTGTGCTGTCCAGCTGTCGCAATACGGAAACCACCTCGTAGCCCTTCGCCCGCAGCAGCTTCCGCAGCTTACGCCCGAGTTCCGGATCGGAGCTGGCATTCTCGATAACTATGCGAATTTCCGGCTTGACTGGAGGCGGCAGCGTAGCACCGTTCAGCTTTGCCACCATCTCCGCCACATCCCTTGCATCGACTTCCCAATCTCCCGTACCAGAGAACTTCCCCGGCAGCATGACGAGTTGCTGATTGGATTTGGGAACAGCTCGGATAAAGCTGGCAATGCTCATCAGATCGGCGTCGCTGAGGTCTGTGGCGACGTACTGCCTGCCGATCTGAATCAACTCCGGAATCAGTGCCCAGGACTGCGGCTTAAGAGCCTTGTCCAGAACGGCTCTTAAAAAGATCTCCTGCCTCTGGACGCGGCCGATATCCCCCAACCCGTCGTGGCGAAAGCGAACAAAACCCATGGCCTGGTTGCCTGTCAGCGTGTGTACCCCGGGCTCCAGGTCGATCTTCAATTTGGCAGTCCAGTCCATGTAGCGCATGCGCTTGGGAATCTCCACGGTGACCCCGCCGAGCTTGTCCACAAGCTCGACCAGACCGTGCACGTTGAGCACCACGTAATGATCGATCGGTATGCCCAGGAACGAGCTGATCACATCGCGAGCGAAGAGCGGGCCGCCAATCGCGTTGGCGGCATTTATCTTCTGGTTTCCATGACCCGATATGTGAATATTGGTGTCACGCGGAATCGAGAGAACAGTAATCGCGTTGCGTATCGGATCAAGCCGCGCCACCAGGATCGTATCGGAGCGCCCGGTGAACGCATCGAGATCCGCCTTCGCGCGCCGCCGCTCCTTCGTGTAAACGACGTCAGTGCCCAGAAAGAGAATCGTCGTCGGCTCGCGCAGAGCCCCGGGGCGCAAGACCGGGGGCAGCAAGGTGGGGCGAAAAATGAGCGTCGCTACATAGCCTGCCCCT
>DATNRD010000150.1:0-7209 GCA_036703665.1 Candidatus Obscuribacterales bacterium | reverse complement strand
CCTGCCGATGAGCCCTCCATACAAGCGTTCAACCTTCAAACCCCGCTTCGACTCCAGGGCAGCAAGAACATCGAGGGCCGCCCCTATCACTTCCGGGCCCACACCCTCGCCTTCCAACACTCCGAGTACAAAAGCGTCAGGGCATACGCGCCTGTCAAAGATGAAGTCAGTCCAAACAGAACCCTTCTGCAGCAAGTCGCTGGTCATGAAAATTACCTGCCAATGCTGGAGATGCCCTGGCGGATGATTAGCCCCACAAGAAATCCAAACGATCCTGCCAGTGTGCAGGACTGATGCGCGCCATTCGCGTTGTCAATTATAAGTTCCAAGCCCGCTCGCGGCTTCTTTCATTGAGAGCATTCTTAAAATGACAAGGGTCTAATACCAATGCCGTTCACTGTTAGGACGGATTGAATTCGGAACCCTGGGAGCGCAGGCGTCCCGCCTGCTCGTTGAAACGACGTACAGCGAGGCAACGGCGCCAGAGCGCAGGAGGCGAGCTTCCGGGCCTCCGGCGGCGGACGAAGGCGACGGAGCAAGGCGGCGTAGCCGCCGAGGGACGAAGGCGACGGAGCGCTTACCTCCAAATTGCCCGCGCCCCCAGGGTTTGTGAACGGCATTGGGTGTAATACCCTGAAAGATGACGGCCTAGAACTGGCGAAAGCCTCCTCTGCCGCCCGAGCCTCCCGTGTTGTAATCAAAGGTGAACTGAATGTCGACGTCCTCGGGGGCTCCGTCCGGAAGTTCGAGAACTGGTGCTGCGTTCTCGATCGCCTTGAGAGCAGCTTGATCAAACGACGCGACTCCACTGGACTTTTCCAGCGTCATGTGTGACACGTTGCCGTCCTTGTGGACCTTGAAGATGACAACGGCGCGCTTGGACTCAGTGCCACTCGGCGGAAGCCAGGCTCGTTTGATGCGGCGCTGAAGGTCAGCCATATACGGTCCGAAATCGACGTCGCCCTCACTGCCACCGTCGTGGGCCCGCGAAGATCTTGGACCGGATGCATGCGACACAGGCCGCGAGTTGAGGTCGAGGCTGCCCACCAGAGCCGTGGCCGAGCCTGCCTTGCCCTTACTTCCAGGCTTCCCATCGTCCTTTGAAGTCAGAGCCCATGAGGAGCCCTTTCCGCACGCAAAGCTGAACTCGATGTCAATCTTTTCGGGAGCGCCGACCGGCGCGTGATAGAACGGAGATGCTCTTTCGATTGCAGCAAGGCACTCGGTGTCCCGGCTCGCCAAACCGGAAGATTTCTCCAGTTTCAAGTCCGACACAGAACCATCGCTCCTGACCCGGAATTTTGCCGTGCCCGGCTCACTGGCCTGTGCCTGGGGCGGAAAAAACGACAATGCGATTCGCTGCTGAAGGTGCGCCATGTACGCTGTGTAGTCGGACTCAACTGTCCGCCTGGCTCTCGACACGCTCGTGATTTCCCCTACCACTCCTTTGCCGACCGATGCCTTGCCGACAAAATCCAACCAGAGGTCGAGGTGCTTGCCGATCGTCCTGGGGAGCGGCCAATAGGGCCCGGCCTCGGCGGCAGCCCTCAGAATACTCTGGTCCACAAGCGTGTCCTCGGACGGCTCAAAGAGGCACAGGTGGGACAGCTGTCCCGCCGCTGATACTGTTAGATGGGCTCGGGCCGGCTTTCCAGTGCTTCCCTTCGGGAGCTGCCACAGGCGCTGAATCTTGCGCTCGAGGGCGGCAACATAGAGTTCCTGATCAAGAAAAGTGTCTGCAGGCGGCTTCGCATAGACTCGGACGATGGGCGGCACGATTTCCCCAGGCAAAGCCAGGACATGGTAAACGAACACGAGTTGCACAGGGCGATTTGTCACAGACCCAGGGGTCAAAGGCGGGAATGGTGCCGCCCGGCAAATGGCCTTTACCACTGATTGGTCCGCTCCCGCATCACCCGACGGCTTGATCAGGCTCACTTCCTTGAGCCGCCCTTCCTTGT
Organism: Candidatus Obscuribacterales bacterium; assembly: GCA_036703665.1. GTDB lineage: Bacteria > Cyanobacteriota > Vampirovibrionia > Obscuribacterales > Obscuribacteraceae > DATNRD01. The sequence continues at coordinate 5,248 of DATNRD010000150.1, read as the reverse complement.
CTAGAGCCAGACTTGCCCATATCTGCCTCGACTCTTTGCTCGGCGGCGGCAGCCACAAACCGCCAATTCGATCTCGCAGCTCCTCTATGTATCGATCCTCGGCTCTCTGCCGTGCCACGGCTTGAACGTCTTGCGGTGTGTAGCATCGTTCGCCGCTGATGGCATTGGCCATGATGTCCATTGCCATCGCGGACTCCGGGCCCTTGACCTTGCCCATGAGCATGGCTGCCAGCCTCATGGCATTCTCCCGTCCCGGCCAGCGTGCACATGCCGGTGCAACAACTACGGGTGGCGGAATAGGATCACAACTAGTTCGCTTAAATAGCTCCTCCATAATCTCGCCTGGCGAGATTCGATCGCTGGCTGACAGTTCAATATGGCTTACGTCGACAGGAGGCGGCACCGACCCAGCAGAGAATGAGTCCCCGGCAGAAAAAGCATCCCCGCCAAACTGGGCGAGGATGCCGAAGAAAGGAATCTGCAGCATCGGCAACACCCTGACAGCGGGCGAGAACGCATCTCCTTTAGACTTATCGGCAGCGGACTCCGGCGCGGATGGTTCCGCCTGCCTTCCCATCCATCCCTGCGACAAGTTCCGAACGGGAAGGTCGAGCCGGTTTGGCAACGGTGGGAAACCCCCTGGCGGGACCGGCTCATCTGCGGGAATCGGCTCGACAGTCGAGTCAAGCGCAAACGGAGCAGGCGTGGCGCTCCACTTCTGCCCATCTTTTCGCTTGCGCGCCCGTTTGGCTTTGGAGATGACCCCGTAGGTCGCGCTCTGAACAGGTTTCATCTCCACAGTGTCGGGCTGACTCGGGCGGATGCCGGTGGGTTCGGTTGCCTGCTCTTCTCCAGGGGAAGACTCTGCCAGAAACTCTATGGGTTGCTGGTACACCGCAAGCGCACGCTGCATGAGCGATAGGGCCGGCGAGTAGCTCTTCTGCTTGAGCTGAAGACACGCCAGATAGTAGTAGGCCTCTTCCAGCACCTCGCGGACGCGGGGACTGTACACGCTTATCGCTGCGGTTGCCGTTCGATTGAGCAGTGACTGAGCTTCATCAAACTTCTCCTGCCACAGGGCATAAAGGGCTCTGTGACGGAGCATTTCCGCAAGCTCATGGCAGCGGCTCAGTTGTGGTACTTGCTCGTAACTCTCAATCGCACGTGAAAATGACTGGTCGGCCTCCGACAACTTACTTTGCGCATACTGCGAGAGTGCAAGCAGATAAATGCTCTTCGCCAGTTCTATCCTGGCCCCTGCTTTCTCGTAAAGGGAGATGGCTTCCTTGAGCGTGGACTCGGCCCCTCCGTAGTCACCGCCATCAAACTGCAAATACGCCAGATCGTACAGGCAGCTGCCAATCCACTGAGGATTGACCTCTGGATGCTGGCGCATTATGTCGAGTGCCCTGCCCAATAGCAGTTCGTCATCCGTTCGAACCCGGGCATCCTGCGTCTGGTTATTACTGCTGTTGGACTCCCCCGCGGCTCGACTGGTCGCTCGCTCAGGCGGAGTTCTGCCCCAGGGCGGTGCAGGGGCAGATGGCTGAGAACCTGCAAAGGAGCTGTATGGCAAAGGCCGCGGACCTCTCGGAAGCATGGCGAGCATATGCAAACAGCCCGCCAAGCGAAGATCTGGTTGTGTGAACGCTTCTGCTTCACGCACCGCCAGGTCGAGGTATTGTTTGATCTCAAGCTCCGATTTGTTCGCACGTCTGGCGGCAATCGCCTTCTGAACCAGCTTGCTCCACAAATCCTCGCTGCTTGCCTGTGACGATACAGCCGGGTCCACGGTCACCAGAAGCCAAGCCATCAGACAAATGCCAGCCTGCCTCAGTAGCATCCGCCTTGACCTCCCGAGTGAAGTCGATAAGATTACGTTTCCCTTGCACCAATAGTAGCGCATGCCATCTCGCAGTCAGCAGGCGCAAGGCTCAGGACAGGGAACCGCCCCAGGTTTCTTCGAAAACGACCTTGGACAGGTCGAAGCGGCCACCGAAGGGCTTGTCCGGCTCCTGCGCGTAGCCGATGGCGAGCAGGGCGATGACGCGAACGTCATGCGGGATGCCGAAGGCTTCTTTCACTTTGTCTTCCCAGAAGCCTTCCATGGGCGCCGTATCGAGGCCGTACGCCTCGGCAAGCAGCATTAGGTGCGTAAGCGCAATCATCGTTTGCCTGGTAACCCAGACGTTGATGTCGACGCTTTCCAGGTACCGTGCGGCATTTCTGCGGATGCGATCGGCAGCTTCGGAGTTCTCGACGGTGCCGAATTGCTGCCCGAGAGCGATCATCTCTTCAAGATCGCCACTCCTCCAGGCGGCAGTATGCCCGCAAGCAATGATGACAACCGGCGCCTCCTCAACTTTGGGTTGTTTCATGGCTGCCGCGCGCAGCTTCTTGCGCTTTTCGGCATCCCTTACCACGATGAAACGCCAGGGCTGCAGGTTGTACCCGCTCGGAGCCAGCGTCGCCAGCTCCAGCAGCTCGCGAAGAACGTCGTCAGGCACCGGTTCGCCTTTAAACGAGGGCGTCGCGCGGCGGCGTTGAACAACCTGAGTGAGCGGAACGACATCGGTTCTGTACTCTTGTTTGAGCGCTCTCATGACTTCCTCCGTGAAGGTGCTGAAGGTTCGGTCGATTATAAGCGGCTTCACGACACATAGTGGCCGGTGGACCCGGCCTCGCGCAGCACATTGCGCATGCTGTCCGCGTAGCGTCGGGCAGCAGGCGGTTTGCCAACCTTGCCCGATGGCGTGCTGCGCGCATCATAGTCCCTGGAATATGACCGGCAGTGAGCTTTTACCAAGGCGAACGATGTGATATGGCTGAGTGATCATCATCATGTTGATGCTCCCCGGCGCCGGGGTCGACTCGCTCACCATGACCATGAGCTTGTTTCCCGTATTCTTGATGCGGTCCACCTGTATGGAAAAGCCACCGGACCTGCGCTCCCCGCTGAAGACAGCCACCACCATCTCGGACGAGAAATCAACGGCCGGTCTGGGGGGCGCCGGATGCTGGTTGGCGGTATGGCGTCGCCACAAGGCGAGCCACTCGCCCTCGTCGCGCACGGTCACCCCCCCGCGCGTATCGACACCGCTGTTGCTGCCACTGTCTATGGTGGTAAATGGAACATCATTACGCTCGGGTTTTTTTCGCTCCGGAGTGGGAGGTTTGCGTTCGAACGCCTCGTACGGAGACACTACTGCTCCCAGCACCAGCGACAGAGCCAAGATCGAGGTGAATAAAAGTACTGATCTTCTCATCCGGTCTAACCGCCTCGTTGCCAACCAGTCTTACGACAGCTCTGCAGCCGGCAAATCAATCTTCCTGGCCCAGCAATCTGCTGCCATGATACTCCGTAGGACGAAGATCCCGGACCGAGGTTTCACGTCGCTGGAGATTTGTTTTAGCCGGGGACGGGGAGCAGTCGGGGTATGCTGGTTGTTTACAATGAGACACCTGCTTATCACGGTAATCGCGACGGTTCATCTGGGAGCCTCTGCCGCAGCGGCGGCTCCGGCCGCGAAACAGCACACCCGCCTGACCGCGCGAGTAACGCACAGCGAGGTGCTACCGCCGCTACCTCAGTGGCTGAGGCCCGGGCAGACTTATGCGCCCGGCTCCCTGCCGAGCAGATTCGCCGCGCAGACACGCCAGTTTCCGGTTCCTGACTGGCTGGCGGGAACCTGGCAGCGCCAGTCGGCTACGGAGGTGAGCCGGCAGCAGCTGCCCGGAGGCAAGAAGCTTGTGCCGGCCGGCCAGGTCACGGCGCGTGTTCAAGACAAGTTCGGCACCTACGCCGATGCGCAGGGGCTCATCTGGCAGACCTTCAATCCAGCACGTTCGCTCGGCAGTGTAGATCACGGCGGCAACGTGGACTACCATCAGGTAACGGCCTATGATCTATCGATCGAGCCGGACGACAGCGTCATTGTGCGAGTGCAGGCGGTGCACACGGTCGTCAGCAAGTCGACTGGCAAGATCGTCACGACCTACCAGGACGAAGAGATCAACACATACAGGCAGGTCGCAGACGGCAAGCTGGAAACGGACAGCTCGGTCAAGGTGTTCGACCTCAAGGGCAAGCCGTTCCTGCTGACGCGCTCCATTTCCAGCGAAAGACGGATCAGACCCTTTCAGGGCCGATAAGGCTCCCCGCTCAAGGTCCCAAGGACTCTCAGGCACATACCGTAGTACGCTTGCCTGGTTCTTTCCGGAGCGCCGGTGCTCCCAAAGAGTGGTCCCAGTATCATTGGGCAATAGTCTTATTCACCGCCGGGCGGGGCGCCCTCAGGGCCGGCTGCAGCAGAGGGTGCCGGCTGAACCTGGTAAGTCCAGGTGGCGTGCGACTTGGCATCGCGCATCGTCAGCGTGGTTATCTTCGCCTTTTCCATGTAGGGCTTGATTGGATCGATGATGCCATGCCGCTGCTGGGGATCTTGCAGCTCGGTGTCGATGCTGAGCTCGATCGGCTGATCGGCGTTCTTGTCCATCGGCGTCTCAGCCGGTCCCCAGGTAAATTTGCCGGTTGCTCCAACGGCAGCAAGGTTCTTGGAAATCTCGCTCTCGATAATCTGTCGTGCTTCAAGATATGTCATCTTCTCGAGTGGATCTTCCTGGCGCGGACCCTCGCGCAAGAGCTGTCCCACCCAGGTGAATTGCGCCAGGATGAACAAGCCTACGCCGATAACGACGAAGGTGATGACAAACGGCATCCAGTTGACACCGGGCGCCTCCGGAACCTTCGTGCCGTAGCTGGAGAAGCTCCTGCGCACAACCTGGCGCGTTCCACAGGAAGGGCACACTTCTTCGTGTCCATGCAGAGGAACCCGGCAGACCGGACAATCATGCATAAGTCATCTCCACCTTGCCCCAGAACCCATTTCACTCTATCACCAATCGGACCGGGCTTTCACATCCCGCCACGAAAGGTTGTCAACACGGCGGCAAAGAGTGTTGCATGCCGCTTCACGCGCCCAACGCCCGCCATACGCCTCTCGGTCCGTTGGCAGCGGAAGTGGACAGAAGAACAGCCGTCCTTCAACAGGCTGGCCAGATCCTGGACGTGACCATCCAGGCCAAGCACTTCTTCTTCCCGGGCAAGTTCCATCACTAACGGGCTCCCCGCGTCCGTTCTTTCCAGGTCCACCAAGCTCTCACCTGGACAGGCACGCGCCCGTCAAGTTGTGCGGAACCAGGAACCTAATACGGTCTGTACGCCACCTGGTCCGGAACGACGGTGCCG